>JBGQJX010000141.1:0-9439 GCA_041499255.1 Ktedonobacteraceae bacterium
CTTCCCATTACCCAAAAGTTACTGGCGGTTGGGTGAGATGGAGGAGCCGCCAAGTGGCGGCAATATCCTCCAAGCGACGCAAGCCTCGCCAGATGACCTTGACCCCTGGTTCGCCATCACTCTTGCGCCCCAAGAAACCTCCCAAGCGAGCAATCCAGTGGACGGCCTCGTGCAAGGTTGGAGGCTGCTCTGGAGGGGTGAGCGTCTGATGAATGGTGGCATACAATGCCTGCCATTCCTCCTTCTGCAACACCACCTCACAACTGGACTCGGGTGTCTGTCGCGCTTCATAGGTGAGCCATAACAGGCGCCACGCCACAATGCAGTAGGTGGCCAAGGCCCGTTCCAAGCGTGGCGCCGTTTCCAATTGCAACTCCTCAATGCAACACCCGCTTTTGAGCACATAGTGATAGCGCTCGATCAGCCACCGCAAGCTGTACCAGAGCACGACTTGCACCGCCTCTTCATACCCAGTGACCGGCATCGTGGTCAGCAGCAGCCAACTCACTGGGGTCTCTCCTTCGGGGGGGTCCACCTCTTCAGCCAGCACCACCTGTAACGGCAGCGGTTTCCACACCGCGTGGTTCTTCTTGGGACGCGGCGGCGCGATCGTGAGCGTGGCGAAACGGATCGCCAGTTTGGCGGAACGGGCCTGGTGTTCATGCGTCCGCGGCACCTCAAAGGCCACGATCACCGCGGCTCTGGTTTGCCGGATACGCTCCCACAGGTGCTCGGCTTCCGCCTTTGGCGCCGTTTTCAAGCGACGATCATGCTTGGCCCGGATCAGCAACTCCTTGCCGGCAGGACGCGGCTGGGCAAACAGATCGTAGAGATCGGCTTCCCGATCTGCGATGGTGAGCACGCGTTGCTCTGGCTCATACGCCTCTTGGATCGCTTGTTGGGCCAGCAGCCACCGTCCACTCTCTTTCTCTTCGATGCTCTGATGCCGTCGGTGGACCTGCTCCTCTTGAGAGGCTCCCTCTTCTTCCCGCACCCACACCTGTTGCCAGAGCAATCCCAGCGGCACCCCCTCTGGGCTGGCGGCCATCACCGAATGCACTTTGAGTCCTTGCGGCAATTTCCCTTTCGTGCGTTTGCCTTGCAAATGGCCCAGTCCCTTCGTCGCCGGGTGCGTACTGTAATCCAGATCGGTCGTGTCTTGGATCGCCAAGATCAACTCGTGCCCCTGGCAGCGCTTCACCGTGTTCTCGCTATGCGCCCTGCGTATCGCGGCTGCCTCCACGCCGGCATTATCCCAAAAGCGATAGGCTCCTTTGGTCCCCGCCCAATCTTCGCAGGACTGCGGGACACTCTCGGCTGGGTGGGCGGCCAAGTCCTCCACCAACTTCACCAAGCGTTTGGTGCGCGCCCTATGTCCCAAGTGCGCTTGTCCCACTTCCTGCTGTGCCCAGGACTCTTGCATCTCTTTGTCCTCCTGCCTCTTTTGGCCTGAGTCTACCCCTCTTCTCTCGCACATGTCAACTTTTGGGTAATGGGAAGATTATAAGGCTGGAGGCACACCCTGGCGTCTTGCTCAAATAGAGCCAGATGTTTGCTTTGTGGGAGTATCATTTTATAAAGATATGTTAGAAACAAATCCTCGAATGCGAACAAGCATGGCTCAGACTTTCACTGCTGCAGGTGATGGGTACGTCCTGCGAGGAAATGCATTCGAATGGGATGAGTCCAGGCTTGGGAGATCTCCTCATCTAGATCAGAAATCCGCAGCCGCCCTCATGCGAGATGTGCTTGATCTGTACCAACGCCAAAATAAGGGGAGCCTGCCACGTAGGATTGTCGTTCATAAAACATCGAAATTTTGGCATGAGGAATTGACAGGTTTTGAGGATGCGTGTCAATATGTACCGCAGAAAGATTTCGTCGCTCTAGGAAAGCGTGGAATACAGTTCTACCGTACAGGTAATTACCCCCCTCTTCGAGGGACTTACATAAAATTTAGTAATACCGACCTGTTATTTTACACGGTCGGTTACGTCCCCTACTTGCGAACCTATCCAGGTCCGCGCGTGCCACAGCCTATTGAGATACTTGAGCATCACGGGGATAGTGCCTGGAACATCGTTCTTGAAGAAATACTCGCATTGACCAAATTGAATTGGAATACCGCTAATTTCGCTTACAGTATGCCAATTACCGTCGCTTTCTCTCAAAGAGTGGGACAAATTCTAGCTGAATTACCTCCCACGCTGCCGCTTCGGCCTGAGTACCGGTTCTACATGTGAGATGTTTATAGCCGTATAGCTACTGAAGTTGATTCACAATGAGAACTCACCTTGTAGACGTCACGGCCAATTCTGAAAGCGGCACAAAATTTGCTTTACAATTGATCTTGGTAGATGATAGTATCAAGGTGCAACGTAGCATCATCTACCACGCAGAAAGCTTTCTCTGTACTATCGGAATGAGTGGCTCCCGCACGAAGCGAGTCTTCCCTGTCTAAAGATGTGTTTATTGCGAGTGGGAGCCGTTGAGGGGAAGAAACTATGCCAAAACTTACGAGTGTAAAAGTTGCACTCAATATTCCATATCTTGGTGGAGTCGAAGGAACGTGGGAACCCGATGAGACCGAGCAACGTGCTGCTTGGGATATGTATGTGGAACTCGTTACTCGTATTTCAGTGGTGGAACTACGCCCTGGTGAAGGTTTGCTTCAAGAAGCACTTTCCTCGCTCTACTCGCTTTTCGATACAACGAGGAAGATTCTCCGAGAATATGGTCCTTCCATTGCGCGTCCGAAGGGTAAAGATAATATATCATTTGGTTACTTAGCAATTGCTATCCTTAACGGCGTATTGCGGCCCGTCCTGGCAAAATGGCATCCGTTGCTCCTTCACTATGAAACTGCTAAACCAGAGTCTATTTCCCTTATAGAGTATGAGTGGAAGTGGGCGAACAACGAGCAGCTATTGCAAGAACTCAACGACACGCGTAGTATACTGATTGATTATGTAAACTTACTCGCTGAAGTAGCAAAGGTTCCGCCTCTTAGAATAAGAATATGAGTTACTCGGAGTTTGAATTTATAGACATGCTATCGAAGTTCCGACAGACTTTCTACAGAAGCCGTGAAGCTCTTCTCAAACTCATTGACCAGAATTCTACAACTCGCTATAATCAATCCCGCGAGGTTCCCATTGTGCTGTTAGTAGGAGAGCAAGTTGGACGTTCTTATCGAGTCCCACGTACTTGAGCCGGAGAGCATACCTCCCATCGATTTTTCCGCTGACCCGGAGATCGTGCGCACCGTGGTGGAGGGAGAGCGGTTAACCTATGGACACCTCTACAATCCCGCCTTTGCAGCAGAGATCTCGTTGATCGACCCCTTGCCGCATCAACGCCTCGCAGTCTATGACCACCTGCTCAAGCAGACGCACCTGCGCTTCCTGTTGGCAGATGACGCGGGAGCAGGCAAAACCATCATGACCGGGCTCTACATCCGCGAGATGCTGACGCGCAGGCTGATTTCGCGCGTTCTCATCGTGCCGCCAGATTTCCATACCCCATATGGCTTGCCCCGAATGAGGAATTGGTGCAAATGCTCATCTGTCCAGCCAATAGCAATCTGAAGGATCTCATGGAGTTGGGCAATGGTACTGTCGCTGCGCACCAGGAGGCGACGCCAGATTTGGGGACTGATTTCTCGTATCCAGATACGCAGTCGATACACCGGCACCGTCTGATCTGTGCTGCTCATGCTCTTCCTCTGTTAGCGTGACCATCTTCACAGAGTATATCGACATCGGCTCATGAAGGAAAACGGGTGGTACTTTCATAACAAGCAGGCGGTTTGCCCCCGAAATGGAATGGTCTCGCGACAATCACTGCCGTCCAGAGCCAACAAGTGAATCTGCGCACCACATTGTCATAGATGCGAGTCCACCAGCGGCGTTTCCTTGCATCGTCAGATGTATCCGCCATCCACAGTTCCTCCAAGTGTTATTGATAGAATGCCATGTACCTATATAGTATAAAACACATGTGATTGTACTTTGCCAAGTAACCCAGCTACTTCGCTATTCATCCCTGCCAGAGGCAATGAATGTCGGCAATCTTGTGTGGGAGAATCGGTTTACGGCACTGTTTGTCTAGCCCATGGCCACTTTCATCGCTTTCTCGCCTGTTTTTTATGAGCAGAGTGGCATTGATGTTCTCACTGCTTCTCATGCAGCACGAGACTGATAGCGAGCATTCATCGCCACATAAAGCAGCCGCATTGCCATATAAAGGCTGCTGCAAGAACCGATTCTACAGGCAAATACGGCTCGTCTCCTTCCGATAAAACAGAAAAATCTTTTGGCAGCGTCTTAGCGGCAAACCGCACTTTCGGCAAAGAATGTTGGCGAAGCACTGTTTCTAAGCTCCGCCATTTGAGCTCAGGAAGTGGCAGTTAATTATGACAATGCTGGAAGCTAATCATGGCAAAGCACATGTAATTAATGACATGGAAGGTGCGAGTTTCACTCCTGGGGTTTCGACTCCACCTCATCTGCCTCCATCACTTCAGTCAGTTCTGGATGGTGAGCAAAAAAAGCCTTGACGTCTGGATGCTGAGCAAGCTGGCTCGCGACCTCTAATATTCCTTCCATCCTCGATTTCCAACGTAAGCCGTACCCCGTTTGTTTGGGAGCAAGAGTCTCCGCCGTGACCGGAACCTCATCCCGCAACTGCTCCAGGCCCTGGAAAAGTGGAAACCATGTCTGCTGCCACTGGCGCGCCACTCCAAGAAGCAGATCCATATTTGGCCCCAACCCCCAGGATCGGAACATCCGCCAGAACAGTAGCATGATCGCCTGATCCTGTGGTCCCAACTCCCGGATCATATCAGCGAAAACCGAAAACCCAAATGCGCCTCTGCTAAACATGCGATCGAAGATCCTGCTGATGCTCTCAAAAGCAGAAAGGAAGCAGCGAACTTCCTCACGAGCATCTGTAAGCTCTGCTTCTGACACAGTGCTGATGTCCTCTCCCAATGGATGATGGCGCAAGCGGGAACTGAGCTCCTGAAGAGCTGCACCTGTATCCCCAGTTAGCCATGGTCCCGCATCGGCTAATCGATTGGTACGGGCTCGTTGGAGGCCGAGGCCCTTTTCCACAATCCAACGCTCATCGCTCCCGGTTTCAGGATTGATCGCATATCCCTCAAACGTCCCTGATCCGACATCGGCCAGCACTTTCATAAACGTGGGGAAGTTCTCTCGACCAACACGCTTGCGTGCTTGAGCTAACGTCTTCTGCGAAAATCGCATAACCGCGGTTCGACCCAGCAGTTTCGACAGCTGCTCAGGACGCTCATGGAGTTGCCGAAGCTCTTCAATTCCTTGCTGCCATTGTGTTCTTACGCCCTCCAGAAACTCCTGGATGGAAGATAGTGGGATAGTATACCCTTCCCACCACAGACGCCAGGCAACGTAAGGAAGCCGCTTCTCCGAACGATGAATGGTACAAAGAGCCAGAAGCTGATCCGTCGTTTCTGACGGATAGATCGAGATCATGCCGCGACCACGCCCCAGTGAGCGGCGCTGTGGACGCGGCAACAATCCTGCACGGTGCCATCGCGCCAACTCTGTCTTTGTTACTGTAAAACCATGGGAAGACAAACGCGCAATCAATGCTTCAGCCGTCTCTCCAGCGTTCATCAAAGTATTCTCCTCCATGCATCCATAATACATCATTACACGAAAGTATGCAAGAAGTGGCTGTATTGTTATCTTTGCGTTAGCATGTTATCCTACATCCAGAGAACGAGTGGGACTGTATCCCCACAAGCCAACCAGGTCGAGGTGGCTTTCGCAAGTCTGATCAACGAGGTCTTGTACGATGAAAGAGATGAAAGCGGTCTATCTGATCGCAGCCTTACTGCTCGGCGCGCTCTCCATTGATGCCGCCATCCGCAAGGAACTCTCGCTGGGTGCCGCTCTGCTGCGGCTCCTCGCCTAACAACCGTGCTGGCCGGGTCTGGAGATCTTCCAGGATTGCCCGGCCAGTATTGAGCGTCATTGCCACGTGGCGAGCGCTTGAACATTTTGGTCATAGACCTGATAGGCCATGAGTGGAAATCTGTTTTGAATGCTGAAAAGACGTGCAATGAGTTTTTTAATGACCATCTGGACCTTTATCACTACGTAATGGTAGCAGGCGCAAGGTGAGACGATAAGACAGTGTGCAGGCTTGCGCCTCCTACGCGCAAAGGAGTAACTGGTATGACGACAACGGAATGGCTCGCATTATGGGCGCTGATTATATCCGGCGCGACGTTACTTACCTATCTCGGCCAGCTCGCGGTGCTCATCCTGGTCTATCGCCGCGTCATTAAGGAAACCGACCGCAATGCAGAGGTACGCAAGCAAGAGATAGAGAAAGCAGGCGACATGATGCGGGCGCAGGGCAAAGATGTAGAATGGCAGTTGAACGGGATAGCGAAGCGCAATACGGCTGGCATGGCCATTATAGGCGTCTGCCTGGCAGGTATGCTTTTTGCGAATCGTGCAATCGTTCACAAACTCGAGAGGAAGAGCACTGAAGACAGGTAACCCTACGCTTATTGAACCGCGCCTTTTTGGGGCGATTTGATGATCTCATTTGCACACTGGGCATCGTTATCAGTGCTGGTTGTTGAGAACACTAGTGGGGGGTATAGGGGAGTTCGAGGCTCACATAAAAAGACGAGGAAAGCCCGGAGAAATAAAATTGTATACGAAATGAGACAGGGAAGGCCGAGGAGCGCGCTGTGTATACAAATGAAGACGAATCGAAGAGTGCCAGCTTTGTAGTGATGTCTTTTACTTACCCGTTCATCGGAGAAACAGGAATTACTACAGTCACTTGCGCGAACGGCTTCCCGCTTGCCTCTCGTTGACATGAGCGCCCCTTGCCCCCACATGCCCCTTCCTGCTCCCTCTCTGCCTTTGCATGGCGTTGCATGCTCCTGCATGGAGCTAAAAGAAAGTGTAGTGACCCCCTAGAATTGGACACCTGGCGATGTGAAAGCCAGGGTGTATACTAGAACCAAGAAAGGGGTACATGATGACACAACGACGAACCTTTACCGCCGAGTTCAAGACGCGGGTCGTGCTTGATCTGGTGAGTGGAGCGCATAGCACAGCCGAACTGTGTCGGCAGCATCAACTCAACCCGCAAGTGCTGGCCCGTTGGAAGACGGAATTTCTCGAACGTGCGTCGCTCGTGTTTGAACAAGACCAGAAGCGCAGTGCCGAGCAGGAGCGGATCGCCGAATGAGAGCGACTCGTCGGTCGGCTCACGATGGAATCGGAGATCGCAAAAAAAGTCTCGGGAGTGTTGAGCTTCCCCTTGAGCAGAAACGGGGGGTGATCGCGATGCTGGCAAAGGAGTACCCAGTGAGCGTGGTGTGCGAGATCGTCGAGTGCGCCCGCAGTAGCTACTATCATCGGCCAACGTCATCGCCAGATGCTGGCTTGCAGCGGGCCATCGAAGAGGTGGCAGCCGCGTGGCCCAGGTATGGCTATCGGCGCGTGACGCACCAATTGCGACGCGAGGGATGGACCGTGAACCACAAGCGGGTGGCGCGCATGATGCGTGATCTTGGGTTGCAAGCACAGCGGAAGCCGAAACCACGGACCACCACCACGGACAGTCGCCATGCGTTTCCGCGCTATCCGAATCTGGTGGAGCAGCTGGAGATCGTGCGTCCAGAACAAGTGTGGGTGTCTGATATCACCTACATTGGGCTGCGTGAGGAGTTTGTCTAGTCTTTCCGTGCTGATGGATGTCTTCACCCGCTGCATTCGTGGCTGGCACCTGGGGCGCAGTCTCGATCAGAGCCTGACGTTACGGGCTTTGGAGCATGCACTGGCCCAATACACGCCAGAGATCCACCACTCCGATCAAGGCGTCCAGTATGCGGCAATCGCCTATACAGCACGCTTGCAAGCAGCTAGGACGCACATTAGTATGGCAGAAGTCGGAGCGGCGTGGCAAAATGGCGAGGCCTCGCGGTTAATGCGAACCATCAAAGCTAGACTTTATCCACTGACGTTTTGATATAAGGATTAGGGGCTGATGCCAAAGTGCTGAAGAACGGCCTGTGGAGAGCCGAGAGAGGAGGGAAGGATGCGGAGGGGAAGATGGGTTAAAATGGCAAATTCGGCGAGATGGAAGACACCATAGTTTTGCCCGATAAACACGATGATTTTATCGCGATTTTCCTCGTGTAAGCGCTTGCGCCAGCGAGCGATACCTTCCCCACCCAACAAAGCGGAACTCAGCGTCGGGAGAAGTGCGGTGAGGGTCGTGGGAGCAGTAGCTTGCTGCTTTTGCCACAAGCGAAAAGCAGTTGTCATCCCCATGACCAGCAAGGTCAAGTGGCAATGCACGACCACTGCCGCTTGGGTGCGCTTGGGAAAATTCAACAGATGCCAGGGATGCTTGCCTTCTTTGAAGATGCCATTTTCAATCACACTGCGCCCATCATAGGTGTCAAACACCACGAAAGGATCGCGCACCGCCCCATTGGTTAAATAGACCGTGCCCCCCGTTTTGGGTACGCGATTCTCCCATTTGCGCACGACCACGGCATTGATGGGCTGGCCGACGTAATCCTTGCGGTGGGCGTTGTGCGTGGAGGCAGCATCGCCATACTGGTCGTAGCTGGTCAAGGTCTCTATGCCGACCAATTCCGTGCGCAATCGCTGGTCGGTAGCGGCTTTGCCATGTCCACGACGCACCACGCGCTCCCGCACGATGGCCCGCTCACCTTTGGCCAACCCCTGCGCGTCGCGCGTCACGGCCATGGTAGCTTTGCCACAGATGACAAAGATCACGCCTTGTTGATGCACACGCCACACATCCTCTCCATCCAGATACCCGCGATCCACCACGATGGTCTCAATGTGGGCATGCGTTCCCAGATTCTGCTGCGCCTGCTCCAAGAGCGGGACCAGCCACTTTCCCTCGTAGTCCTGGATCGACACGAGTTTCATGGCCAGCGGCAAGCGCGTTTGCACCTCGATCAGCACCAGGATTTTCCACCCATACAGGTAATACTCTTCTGTCGCCGGTTCTTTTTGCCCTTTGACTTTCACGCTGCGGGTTTGTTTGAGCTTGCCGCAGCCCTCATAGCTCTTGGGAGTCGGCAGTTTGCTGCCATCCAGCGCGACCACCAGCTTGCCAGTGAACAGTCCCCGCCGAGCCAGCAATTGCACCATGCTATTGAAGAGTCGTTCCATCTCTTCCTGAGGGATTTTGCAGATGTTCTCCGCCAGGCATTGGGCCGTGAGCGGTCCCTGTTTCTTTTTCGTGGTGCGACTGGCATCCCCGCGTTTGGTCAGCCCGCTTTCACATTGGTGGGCGTTGAACCCGACCAACTCCATCAGGGCCAGATCGCTAAACAGCACGCGCGGCAACTCATGCATTGACTCTCCACCCAGCAGCACTTTCAGAA
>JBGQJX010000142.1:0-9296 GCA_041499255.1 Ktedonobacteraceae bacterium
AACCCGGGACCTTGGGGGAAGTGACGACCTTTTCAGAAGACGGCAGCAAAAGCTTTTGTACGTCCTTGCAGTACGTACCCTCAAGGGGTTGACTGCGGGCTTCGTAAAGATACGTGCTACTGCAAGCAAGCATCTTCAGAAACCACAGGAGCCCGTGATGGGAATTGAACCCATGACCCCAGTCTTACCAAGACTGTGCGCTACCGCTGCGCCACACGGGCAGGCTTTTTGGGTGGGCAGTGAGGGATTCGAACCCCCGAAGTCGAAGACAGCTGATTTACAGTCAGCCCCAGTTGGCCACTTTGGTAACTGCCCAGATAAGGAGCTTTCGCCGGATGTAGTACTTTATAACCGCGTCAGGATTGCCCATGCCATGAAATTGAGCTGGAGCAGTAGAGACGAAGAAGACCGACGAAGAGACTCAAAAACCTGCTACATTCGTCACAAAAAGCACGTTTCTGCACTTCCTGAGTGATCGACGTGCCTATTATAGCCGACGCTTTGTGCCATGTCAAGCATTTATGACCGGCTGATAAGGGAAATATCTGGCGAGACTATCACAAATACGTAACTATTTACTAGCACAGCTATAAATAGCGCTAAAAGCATTGCGTCTGGCGAAATTTGCTGGTATAATCACCAACGTTAGAGAGAAAATCCATACCTCGTCTCTTGTACCTTGTTATTAACATGGTTATTACATGGTTATGCCACAGGCATCGCGGACTTCCCACAAAATGATGTATGACGTTTGAACATTGGAAATAAAGAGGTGTTCTTTATGGCGACAAATTTTGACTTTGGCCGTTCTTCCTTGCTCGCAGAACAATATCAGCGTGAAATGGACATCATAGCTGTTGCCCTTCAAGAAGAAAGTCAGGATGAACGTGAAGAGCGCTTAAGTCTAGTTGTCCGCTCCTGGCCGCTTACCAGTACCTGTTTCCATGCTCAGCTAGAATCCAGCGAGATGCCTTCCTACACCCCATCGGTCTCTTACGCCCGTCCATAGCGTCCTGTAGTAGAAGATATGTAGTTAAGCAATGCCTCATCCACCAGAACTTACACCGGATGCACTGACGTATCAGACGCCCGTACAGTTCGGTATGGTGTATTGGGTCAATTTCGGTTATCCGTCACTACCTCCAGGCATTGAAGAGAAGCGCATCCTTGACTGGCATCCTGCGCTTGTCGTCTCGGGTGATCCGTTTTGTCGCCACGCGGGCGCGGTAAATGTTGTTGCGCTCACCTCCTACCGCGGTAAGCTTCGCCCGTATCATCACCTCCTTTTGAAACGTGATTATCCGCTGCTGGATACCGATAGCCTGGTCAAGACCGAGTTGATGTACCCGGTATTACGGTCTCTGCTGGCCGACCAGTACGCTATTTGCAAGCTCAATGACGCCGATCTGCGCTCGATCATGGGCAAAGTTGCTAACAGCCTGGCGATTACGCTGTATTACGCTTTGCATTGATGGGATGGTACGTTATGAGTATGAGTGGGGAGGGTGACTATATACGGGTTGCCTGGAGTTGAGGCGGTCGGTTCTGGGTGGTCGCATGCTGGAGCTTTTTTTATGAGTATCGATCAGAATCAATTGCGTCTCTTGCCATCTATTGATGAGGTTTTGCAATCCCCTGGTGGATTGAGGTTTATCGCGCAATATTCTCGCAGCATGACATTACGCGTTGTACGCGCCACTATTGCGCAAGCGCGATTCGATATTCTCAACGGCTCACCGTGTCCCTCCGCTGAACAATTGCTGGATGCAGTAGAACATACCCTGCAGCAGGAGCAGCAGCCTCACCTGCGGTCAGTCATCAATGCCACAGGTGTGATCATCAATACAAACATGGGACGCTCTCCTCTGTCCCGGGAGGCTTTACAGGCAGTACAGCAGGTAGCAGGCGGTTATTCCAACCTGGAATATGATTTAGAGGAAGGCAAGCGTGGGTCGCGCCATACACATGTGACCGCGCTGCTACGAGAATTGACAGGAGCTGAGGCTGCCCTGGTCACCAACAACAATGCGGCGGCGGTACTGCTGGCGCTGAGCACGCTGGCAATGGGGCGCGAGGTGATTATTTCGCGCGGGGAACTGGTGGAGATCGGCGGTGGATTTCGTGTTCCCGATGTGATGCGCCAGAGCGGTTGCCTGCTGGTTGAAGTCGGCACGACCAATCGTACCCGCATCGGCGATTACGAAGCCGCGCTTAGCGAACGCACGGCAGCCCTTTTAACAGTGCACCCCAGCAATTTCGTGATCAGCGGATTTACCGAATCCACTTCTGTCGCCGCGCTGGCTGAGCTTGCTCACCAGCATAACCTGCTCGTGATGGATGACCTTGGCAGTGGTTGTCTGCTTGACAGCGCGCAATATGGGCTGGCCCACGAGCCGATGCCACAGGAGAGCCTGGCGGCGGGAGCCGATGTCGTCTGCTTTTCTGGCGATAAGTTACTGGGCGGGCCACAGGCGGGTATCATACTGGGAAAGACTGAGGTACTGGCGCGAATTGCCAGGCATCCTTTGATGCGCGCCGTACGTATCGATAAGATGACACTTGCAGCCCTGGAAGCCACGCTGCGACATTACCAACGCGAAGAAGCTGCGCAGCATATTCCGGTCTGGCGGATGATAGCGGCGCGGCCTGAGAGCCTTGTTTCCCGGGCTACGCGATGGGCTACGAAGCTGCGAGCGCAGGGTATTGTCGCGCGCACGCAGCGTGGAGAGTCGACGGTCGGTGGTGGTTCTCTGCCAGGGGAGATGTTGCCCACGATGTTGTTAGCAATCGATGCTGACCAGGTTTCCCTCCCTCTCGATGAATTGGCAAAGCGCCTGCGCTTGAGAAGTACGCCTATTGTCACGCGCATCCTGCGCGATACGCTCTTGCTCGACCCGCGCACTGTTTTGGAGGAGCAGGACAAAGAAGTGATGCTGGGGTTAACTGAGGAGCTGGGAAAGAGCGTTTAGAGGAGTCAATACATAGCAAGCCGGGCATCTACGAATGCCCGGCTTGCTATGTATTGACTCTTACCGTTCTTCTCCGGTGACGATACGCACGTAACTCGTATAGCGGCGGCCGTTAATAACGCCGTCATTGACCGCCTGGAGAATGGCACAGCCATCTTCATCAAGATGCATACAATCGGTATAGAAGCATTCACCGAGGTATGGGCGGAACTCGACAAAGCAGGCAGCGAGGTCCTCGGGAGGGATATTCCACGCGGCAAGAGCACGGATGCCTGCCGAGTCGGCCAGCCAGCCTCCACCCGATAACGGATACAGTTGCGAGCCTGTCGTCGTATGCTTTCCCTTGCCCGTGGCATCGCTGACCAGGCCCGTGCGAATGGCCATGCCTGATTCGATGGTATTGACTAGCGAAGACTTTCCCACACCAGAGGGGCCGCTGAAGAGTGACGTATGATCTTTGAGCAAAGCCCGTAACTGGTCAATGCCCTCTCCAGTGTGGGTGCTCGTCAATATGACTGTGTAGCCGAGCCGGCTATATAGCGCCGCCTCTTCTTCTATCTTCGGTTCGTGTGGCAAATCAAGCTTATTGAGACAGATGATAGGATGAATCTCTGCCGACTCACAGATGGTCAGGTAGCGATCTAGCATGCCAAAATGCGGTACGGGCTGTGTAGTAGCAAAAACCAGGACAACCTGGTCAAGGTTGGCGAGCATAGTTTGCTGGATCACCTTTTTCGCTGTTGAGCCAGCATCTTTGCGGGTTAGCGCGGTTTGGCGCGGTAAAATCTCCTCGATCATGCCAGTTGTCGCGTCGAGGCGACGCAGTTTGACGTAGTCGCCCACGGATAGCCGTGTGGGCAATGGCGTTTCGTTGGCGTCGCGGCGCTCCATCCGTTCAGTACGGGTGGTAGCGAGCAGGACTTTGTCGTGACGTGGACGAACTTTCCCTACTGATTTCGCGGATTGAGCCTGCGCAAAGGCCTTTTTGAGTTTGCCGCGCAGGGTACAGCGCACGACGCCTTCGCTGGTATGGACGTCATAAATGCCATGTGCGCCGTTGAGAACCACTCCGGTAAGAATTTCCGGGTCGTTAATCAATGCTTTCCCTCCAGGAGAATAAAAAAACATGGTTTCATTACATTCGTAATGTCTGTGTCTACCATGTGCGGAGGGAAGAATGGAGTCATGTTCTGCCAGGAGGTGGATGCCAGGAGGTTCTTTTCTACTATGATACCAGGCTCCTGGCCAGGCAGTCTTCGCTCATTACCCCTCTCGTCAGCTGGGTAGACAAGGTGCATGCAGGCACAATTGGTGTATAGTTGTGCTTTCTCATATGTTGCACCTCCTCTTGAACTAACTGGCTGAGCCAGAACTTATGCAAACAATTTCTTTAACAATCATAGAGTACAAGATGAGAGGCGGGTTTGTCAATATCTCGCAACTCCAGAATCATTCAGCTAGCGATCATAGAATAGGATGCGCCCGCAGTTTGTGCATGTTTGCAGGTCTTTGCTGGTACGCACGTGCTGTAGTTCACTGGGCGTCAAAATTACGCGGCACCACTGGCATGAATTTTGTTCAATCTTAGAGACAGCCCGGCCTTGCTTCGCGCGGCGCAGCGCATCATAACGACCGATGATTTCAGGATCAACGCTGCTTGCCATCTGCGCGCGCCTGGTCTGTAATTCTTGTTTGCGCACGGCCAGTTGATCACGCCGCGCTACCAATGTTTCGCTTTCCCTGGCCCAGGCTGTTTCCGCTTGCTCAAGCGCTTCAGCTTTTCGACGCGCTATCTCTTGTAAAGAATCAGTGGCTTCCATCACCTCCAGCGCCATATCCTCCTGGCGACTCTGCTGCGCTCGCAGGCGCTGCACTTCTTGCTGCAAAGAGTAAAGCTCTTTAGGATTATTTACTGTACCACCATAGAGGCGTTTCTCCTGCGCACCAAGGCGTTGATTCAATTCTTCAAGCGCCCATTCCGCTTCCTTCTGACCTTGCAGGCCTGCGCGCAGTTGCTGTTGCGCGATGTTATGTTCAGCACGTATCTTTTGTAGCCTGGAATTTCCTTGCAAAGCGTTCGTTACAGCTTGCTCCTCGGACACCAGGCGTTCAAGTTCGAGGTCGACTTGCTGCAACTGAAAAAGTGCGGCTGCGATTTGTGTCGTGCTCATCGGCAGGCAATCTCCTTTCGAGCCTACGACATGGTATTAGATGGGGTTATGTTTGAATCTTATTGTACCCCGCTGTTATCTTGAGAGCAAGGGGTTGACAAGGATGCCTTATACTGGTAAGAAAGCTTCCTTTTGATTGAGAACTGAACGTGCTGATAAGGAGTGTTTAGAAATGCAGGTTCTCCGCTGGCAAGAGGCGACAGCGCCACAGGAACAAGAATTATACAGAAGTATGCAGCGCGAGGGACTCACGCCGTACACCTGGTCAAATGGCCCTGGTGATAGCTATACTGTACATAGTCATGCATATGAAAAAGTCCTGTATTGTGTACGAGGCTCTATTCGTTTTGTACTACCTGACCATGCTGATACTATAGGGAATATGGGCGCGATCGATCTCGCGCCCGGTGATTGCTTAATCCTCCCCGCGGGTGTGCGACACAGCGCGCAGGTCGGGCCCCAGGGAGTGACATGCTTGGAGGCCGCCCGCTAGCCCGGTTTATTGTACTGTTATAACTACAGCGTCCACAAAGAAATCTGAGGTTTGAGGTTGTCCAGAGGCGTTCGTGCCACGGAACAACAGCGTGACCGACTTCCCTTTGTAGGCACTTAAACTGGCTGTAACGTCAAAACTCTCCTGTACCCAGTTGTTGGACACGTTGGTATTGCAGCTCTGCTGCATAGTACGGATTGTGCCGCCGCTACTATTCTGGAGCTGGCTGCTAAACGTGTCTACACACTGCCTGGCCGTCTTGTTTGTATCCGAGTACCACCAGTACATCACGATCATTTTATTGTAACTCGCTGGAACTGTGAAGCTCTGCCAGATACGATCATTGCAGCCCGCAAACCCACAGAGATAGGCACTATACTGACCACTATAAGAATTCGAAGAGTCGATAAGCTGATAGCCTTTGATAGATGACTCTTGCCAGGGGTCCTGGCTGATTTCAAAATCACCATTTTTGATGAGCGGCGGTGGCGGTGGCAACGGCGTTGGTGTGTCCGTAGGCGATGGTATAGGAGTAGGCGTATTAGTTGGTGATGGCGTCGGCGTCGGCGTTCCACCGCCAGCGAGCGAAACCAGGTCGCGCGCCATGTTGTAGATATCTGGCGCGCCAATGCCGCTGGCAAGATCATAGCCGCTCGTAGCAGGGAAAAAGAGGTTGTTTCCCGTGGTGATGTCGTGGAAAGCGGGAAACTGCTGCTGCGCATTGAAGAGACTATAGAGCGCGGGATTGGCGAAGCCGATGCGCTTCTTGCCTTGCGTTTGCAGATACTGGTTGATGAGCGCGGCGCTGCCCGCCCAGAATGGAGCACTGGCGCTGGTGCCTCCCACGATGATCCAACCGCTGCCCGGACATCCTGCATTGGTCACCGTACAGTACATTGAATAGCCGGTGGCTGGATCGCCGTCAGCCGAGATATCCGGCACCTGGCGAAAACCATTACTGAATTGATTATGAACGCCAGGACCAGTTTGCCAGGCGGGCTGTTTGAAGGTAGCGCTAATGCCACCGCCGCCGCCGGAGCCTTTGGGGCCGCGCTGGGTATTATTCGGATTTGACCACACCGACTCGCTGCCATATGCTCCCCCATTCAGCTGCAGGTTTGTACCGCCTACGCCAGTAATGTAGGGGTCACCAGCCGGTGAATCGACCGCGAGATTCGTATCGCCACAATCATAGGCACCGGAGTCGCCAGAGGCAGCGAAGATAGAAATGCCCTGCGCAGCGCCCTGTTTGAAAATGGTATCGAGAGTCTGTAGTTCGGCATTGCCAGTGTTTGCTTCGCACAGTCCCCAACTGGTGGAGACGACCTGCGCTTTATTATCAGTGACGATCTTGTTATAGGTATCATTCAGTCCTTGCGTCGTGTTGGGGCCTTCATAGACGATCTGATTGGCATGCGGAGCCATAGCCGCCACTACCTCCATATCCAACTCCACCTCGATGGCGCCCTGTCCAGGCGAGCCGTCAAAGCCATCCACCAGCACATTGTTGATGGCGGGATTGCCGAGATTGTAGTTCTGGAGATATTGAGCAACATCGCCTGATTGATAGCCGTCCAGCTCAAAAAGAGCAACCGTCTGGTTATCTCCCAGGATACCCGCGCTTTGCAAAGGAGCGGTATCGTAAGCTCCAACCAGGTCTTTTGGAGTGTAGCCGCCCGCCGGCCCTGCCAGGGGGTGATAGCGCAGTTGTTTCACAATCTGTTTCATGATGGATTGCTGGTAGGACTGGCCGCGCTGGTTGAGCGGATGGTAGTGTAAGCTGTTGTCCAGGCCGCTAATCGAGGTAATCAACGGGCTGATCGATCCAGGGACAGTGGGCGCCGTCGAATTGGCGTAAAAAATGCGGTTCCCTAATCGGTAGGTGTTGATTTGTGTGTCAAATGTCTGCTGGGCCTGCGCGACCGTACCGGTCGCATCGATGAGCAGATTATTGGGGGCAACATTGGTGACAGTCAACCCCTGGCTCTGTAAGTACGCTATGACCTGCTGTACCTGGTCGGGAGTTGGCGCGAATAACTGGTTAAACTGCTCTGGCGCCAAGAACTGGTGATATTGGGGCGATTGAGGATCATAAAGAGCGTTGAGCAGGCTATCCAGGTCGGCCTGGTTGCGCAGTTGTAGACCGATGGAGAGGTTGAGCTGCTGGTTGGCACTGGCTGCTTGCAACAGGTGTGCCTGTTGCACAAGCGGCACTGTCTGGTTATAAAGGGAGACACGCTGGTTGAGGTCCGCGTGTACAACCATGCGTGCCGCTATCAAACTGGCGCCAATTAACAGAAGTGCCACCACACTAAATAGGACGTTCCGTACAATTTTCTGTTGCATACAACATTCTCCACACGACGACGACAACAAGGGCCTAAAAAAAGGCAAAAAGCTACTATGAAAGAGAACGCAACTCATGATTGAATTTGTACATTTTGGGCTAGTGCCCTGGTACTTTGGGAAATTATGCAGGCTTGCGTTTATGAGGTAAAATAAAGGAGATTATTGAAGAAGCAACGGAAAACAACGGAAAACAACGGAAAACAATAGACTGTATCTCTTTTATGCAGGCAGTGCTTTCTATTGACAAGGGTACGAACAAGTATGGTTACGATAAAATCAAAACAACAGGTTGAGCAGTTACGCAAGGCCGGGCGTGTTGTCGCAGAGACGTATGAAGTGATACGTCCTTACCTGAAACCAGGGGTCACAACCGCGGAAATCGACAAGATAGCCGAGGAGTATATTCGTAGTAGAGGGGCCATCCCCAGTTATATCGGCTATGGAGCAATGCCAGCGCGGTATGGACGCCCGGCTGTTCCGCCTTTCCCGGCGACGATCTGTACCGCCCTCAATGATGTTATCTGTCATGGTATTCCCAGTGAGAAAGAGCGACTGCGCGATGGTGATATCATCGGCATCGATATCGGCGTACACTACAATGGCTGGGTGGGCGATTCATGCGTGACTTTTGCTATAGGAAATATCGATAGCGAGTCACAACGGCTGTTGGACGTGGCGAAGCGCTGCATGGAGCTGGGTATAGAGCAGGCGCGACCCAGCAAATATCTTGGTGATATTGGCGCGGCTATCCAGGAATATTGCGAGAAAGAAGGCTTCTCTACGGTGCGAGAATATACGGGGCATGGTGTTGGGCGTTCGCTTCACGAAGAACCCTTCGTATTACATTTTGCGCAAAAAGGGCCGACGCTCAAACTGCGTCCAGGGATGGTGTTTACTGTCGAGCCGATGATTAATGTCGGAGGACCTGAAACGCGCGTGAAAGCGGATCGCTGGACGGTCTGCACGGCTGATGGCAAGCGCTCGGCTCAGTTTGAGCATACCATCGCGGTTACCGATGGCGCGCCGGAGATACTGACAGCATAGTTATCGTAAAACCCGGAGAAAATGAGGAGGACACCAGAGCAACTGTCCTCCTCATTTTTTACTGGTTATTCTGCCATTTTGCCGTGGCATTATGGCCCCTTAGGGTGTTGGCGACGTCGCCGGTGAAGGTGTCGGCGACGGCGTCGGCGTTGGTGTTGGCGTCTTCGTTGGCGTTGGCGTCGGTGTATTTGTCGGCGTCGGATCCATGGTTGGCGTCACCGTGGGGGTTCCATTGGTGAAGTTCTGCACATAGAGAATAACGGTACGATC
>JBGQJX010000143.1:0-9218 GCA_041499255.1 Ktedonobacteraceae bacterium
CGTCGAACGGCCCGACTGGAATGGTCGCCTGGCTATTCTCAAAATTCACTCCCGTGATGTGCCGCTGGCCAGGGATGTTGACTTGATCACCATCGCCCGTGCCACTCCTGGTATGGTTGGTGCGGACTTAGCGAACCTGGTCAACGAGGCCGCCCTGCTGGCTGCGCGCCGTAACCTTGATGCAGTCACACAGAGCTGCTTTGATGAGGCCCTGGACAAGATTCTCATTGGCGCGGAGCGTCCTCTCATTCTCTCTGAAGAGGATCTCAATGTCGTTGCCTATCACGAAGGCGGCCATGCATTGACAGGCTTATTGCAGGAGTATGTCGATCCTGTCACTAAAGTGACCATCGTGCCTCGTGGCCAGGCGCTGGGTGTCACGCAGTATACACCGTTGGATGATCGTTACAACTACTCAAAGGATTACCTTCAGTCGCAACTGGTCACCGCTCTCGGAGGCCGCGCCGCCGAAGAAGTAGCCATTGGGCGCATCACAACGGGCGCTGAGAACGATTTACAGCGCGTCACCGGCATCGCGCGCCAGATGGTCAGCCGCTGGGGTATGAGCGAACGGCTCGGCACCATTTCCTTCAGTGAGCGTGATGATCCATTCGCTGGCACAGCTCTGGCAAGTGGCCAGCGTGAATACAGTGAGAAAACCGCCACAATCATCGACGAAGAAGTAGATCGTATTGTCAAAAATGCCTACAATCGTGCCGTCAGCCTCTTGGCCGAACATCGCATCACGCTGGATCGCATTGCCCGCGCCCTGCGCTTGCACGAAACCATTGACGCCAAACAATTGCGCGAGATAATGATCGAGACAGGTGCAATTGAGTCCGCGCCAGTAGCATATCAAGGATAATACCAGCACCACGAAAGGATCCCCCCAGGTCAATCTGGCGGGATCCTCTCTTGTTCATAAACTGGCCGTAGGGGCCGATTTATCGCGCCCACCGCCGATTTATCGGCCCCACTTCATCTCCCCCGCTTCCCCCCCCAATTCCACCCTCCCTACACCTCCTGGAAACAAAATGAGCCTCGTCATTTCTTGAGCAGCAAGCGTAGCGTCTCCAGCAATACATCCTGTGGGCAAGGCTTGGTGAGGTAAGCGTCAGCTCCCAGTTCGCGCGCTCGCGCCTTGTGCTTCTCAGACATTCGCGAAGTCAACATAATCGTCTTCACATTTGCAAGCACCGGGTGCGCGTGCATCATACTGAGCACATCATAGCCATTCAAGTTTGGCATTTCTATGTCCAGCAGGAGCGCATCTGGAGGATGGTCCAGCAGGCGTTCAAGCGTCTTCATCCCGTCATCAGCCTCGCTGACCTTGTAGCCCGCGTAGCTGAGCGTCTGGTGCAGCGATTGCCGGATATACACAGAATCATCGGCAACCAGAATCGATGGCTGTCTTTGCGCAGTATAGGAGCTGTGGTTGCCCCCGCTGCGTATCGCCGCAACCTTCACCGTGGTTTCTAACAGCTCGTAGCGATTGATCAGCTCGGGTACATTGACAATCAGCAGTATATTGCCCGTGCCATCGATCGCGGTTCCAACAATACCCCGCCGTTGTAAATGTGGCGCGAGTGGCTTTACTACCAGCCTGGTCTCCCCCAGAATAGCGTCCACCTCCACCGCCAGGGGGGGTCTTTCAGTCTGCAAGATGATCACTGCCCGCACGCTTTCCGGCGGAGCCTGCTCCAAAGGAAAGCCCAGCAGGCCATTGAGTGTATAGAGCGGTTCCGCCGCGTGCTCTGTGCTATGTTCAATGCGCCGCACCTGCGAAAAAGGCACCACCACGCGGCGACTACCCACCGCTACTAGAAAGCCCTGTATGGCTCCCTGCGAACGCGGCAGGCGCAAGTGGAAACTGACACCCCCCAGTTTATTGCGGCGTGCCACAATTGTGCCATGTAGGCGGCGTATCGCTTCCTGTACCTCGTCTAACGCTCCTCCGGCCACTGTCATCGAGAAGCCAACCTCAATGTTCACTTCGTTATCGACCGTGTGAACATGCAGCCAGATGCGGTCAGCAGCTTTTTCCTGCTCTTCAACGCCTGTCTCTGCCGCTTTGTGAGATCCATATGCTGTACAGGTGCGCACCAGTTGCAGGAGCGGCTGCTTTAACTGCTCCAGTATGTCCTGGTCAATTTCCGTCGTTTCGCCTTCCGTCTCGAAAAACACCTGGTGCTGCTGAGCTAACGCGCTCATCATCACTGCGCGCTCAATACGCGGCACGAGCGCGCTGATCTGCGCTAAGCTGAGCAACAGCGTATCATCTCGTACATTGGCTGCCAGGTCTATATGTTGCTGTGTTATACGGCTGAGCTGCGCGAATGCAGCTCGTAATTGAGCAGAGGCAGTGGCGACATCGGCGATAGCCTCGCCCAGTGAGAGCGCCAGGACGTCGTTCTCTGTAAAACGATCGATCTCCAGATCATCCCACTGCAGCGAATCTGCTGTTTTCGCTGGCTGTACCGGCGCTTTGCTCTTCCGCTGGTAATGCTGGCCCGTCCGTTGCCTCGACTCATCTAAAATGCGGGCAATCAGCGACGATGTTGGTCTGTCCTCGTTGCCGTTCGGCTCCGGCGTGACACTAGAATTTTTGGCCACCAGTTGCGCGGATACCAGTACCTCCAGGTGTCGTAAACGTGCCTGGGCCGTCTGCAATTCCTGCAGCGCTTTTCCAACCTCTGCCTGCGCGCTCTCCAACGGACTACTTAGCTCCGCCAACTGTTCTGTATGCTGAATGAGTTGCTCAAAGCGATCAACATCTACACGCATAACTTGCATGGTAGTAAGGGACTCTTGCGTAGTTTTGCTGGCCGGTTCGATCTCTACTGTAGCCCTGAGTGGCACATGGATAGTTGACTCCGTTTCTTGCTCACCTTCAGCCGCTGTAGCAAGCGCCTGTTTCTCTGCTTGCCCACTCGTTATCTCTATATTGAGCGCCTTGTACTCCGCCTCAAGTTCCGAGAGTGGGCCGCTACTCTCTTCACCAGAGGTCACCAGGCTATCCAGGGTCATCTCTAGAGCGTGTACCGTTTGGACCAGCGCGTTCAACCCGATAAAGGGCGCGATTGTCCCATTGGTGATGAGCTTTACCAGCTCTTCTATGTGATGAGCAATCGTTGACATGGCTGTACATCCCATTGCACCCGTGGTGCCTTTCAATTTATGGGCAGTACGCTGTAATACCTGCAAGTGGGTGCCATCTAAGTGGTCATCAGGTTCCAATTGCTGTAACGTTTGTCGTAACGTCGCTATATCTTCACTGGCTTCACCGACAAAAATAGCCAGCATTTCCTCGGGCGTGAGGAAATTCGCACCCATCTCCTGGTCAGTAAGGGGCCGTGTTGCAATGTCTTTTTCAGAACGCTCCTCCTCCCCCTCCTTCCCCTCCTCCCATCCCTCCAGGTTCATTTCATCGAAGGCCTGCAATATTGCCAGGTCTTCAGCAGAGAGTTCTTTCTTGTTGAATTCATCATCCATTGGAGGCTGCTATTTCTATTTCCTGTACTGCATCGGCCAGCAGTGATAGGACATCTAAAACAAAAGCTTCTTTTTGTACTCCCTTCACAAAAATAGCCCGTGAAGGTAAGTACAATTGAGAGGCTGGCTCTGCATCCTCTGCATCCTCTACTGTTGCTGTGGGGTCTTCTAATGCAACCTGCGCATCGTGCTGCATGGGAGCTGTTTGACCAATTGAGGGAACAAGCAGACCAAGCGCTAAACCGGCATGGCCTGCGACGAGTAGTTTACCGTTGGATAAATCAAGCGTCTGGCCTGAAAGATACATGCTCAGATCAATTACCGCAATCACTTGACCCCGCCAGGCAACCACACCGGCCATCCATTCAGGCGTAGCAGGAAGCAATGCAAGTCGATGAGGAGGCGGTACAACCTCGTTCAGTGCTGAGAGGGGAATAAGGCAAGAACCCTTGCTCAAGGTACATTCGAGATACTCTTCGGGTTGCGCAGCAACAGGAGCGTGATATGCTAGTGTGCGCGCATAGTCCCAAAATTCCTCATCACTTAACTGCTCAAGGTGTTGTAGCTGTTTTTCTTCTAAATAAGTAGCGCTAACCGTGGGCTGCTCGTTCATTTACTCCCTGTAAGTTACCTCTGTCTCTCCTTACATATAGGTCGGAGTCCCTAGATGTGAGTGTAGGACAGACATAACCTCTTGCGTTTTGAACGGCTTCGTAATATAGTCTTTTGCGCCAGCCAGGCGACCTTTGAGGCGGTCTATCACCCTGTCACGGCTCGTGAGCATCACAAT
Organism: Ktedonobacteraceae bacterium; assembly: GCA_041499255.1. Lineage (GTDB taxonomy): Bacteria > Chloroflexota > Ktedonobacteria > Ktedonobacterales > Ktedonobacteraceae > UBA11361. Next base: position 4,283 of record JBGQJX010000143.1, read on the forward strand.
AACGGTATTGTTAAATTGCGGCTTGGTTTTCAGCCGTCGCGCGAACTCATAGCCATCCATCTTGGGCAGACCAATATCAAGTATCACCAGGTCGGGAATGCGTTTCATGCGGTGTTCAGTTATTGCTCGTAAAGCTTCAACCCCGTCGGCGTAACTGACGGATTCGAAACCCTCGCGTCTCAGGCTGGTTTCTACGATCTTGCGAACGGTGAGTGAATCGTCAACGATCATAACCAGTTTGCTCATATTGCTTTCCTCTTTCTCTTTGCCACCCATCTACCATCAACCCACTCTGTACCTCCAACGTATCTACCTGTATATATGTGTGGGTCTCAGTTCATGTAGGGTTATAGAGGCACCCATCCTGAAAATAGCCTTTTGTTTGGGTGCTCCACGCTCCCTCCTCCCCCAGGGGAGAGCTGTTTGCGCGAAAAATAAACAGGAACAAAGCAAAACCTGTAATATCCTTAACCAGGAAGTAATACCTGTTCAGTAATTAATAGTACCATAGGGTTTTATTAAGTGCAACATTTCTTGCATAAAGATATCCTTAAGATTATCATTTGTATTATAAATGTTATCAATTATGTTCGCGGCAGCTCTTTCAAGAACTTCTCCAGCGCTTTTGTACGGTATTGGTAGCTAAAGTCAACGATATTTGTATGTGTGGTCTGTGCGGTCTGCGCGGTCTTTGGCTGTTTCTGCAATTCGCTCTGTACGAGACTCCTCAACAACAGTATATCTTCGCTCCATGCCACATCCAGCAGTAACTCCGGCAAGTCTTCTTCAACCCTGTGCGCATCTAAGCGCTTAAGCCACAGCGCGAAGAGACGTTCCAGCCAGCGATGGCGGACCTGCGTATTGAGAAATGGCGAGAGCGCCGCCTTATCTTTGTCAAACAGTGTGTTGCTGCTTGCCTCGGTTAGTACAGCCTCTAACGCGTACATCCCGGCATCAATCATTTCGTCGAATAATGGTATGGTGATCGGGTTGAGCTCCATCAGCCGTTCATCAATCAAAATGGCAAAGAGATCCAGCGCTGCATACTCCTCTTTCAACCCGGTCGTAGAAACAGCCTCTTCGACCAGGTCCCTCAACACATCATAGAGCACTTGTGGCGATTCTTCCTGGCGCAGTAGCCGGGCAAACTCCTCAACACGCTCCTGGTGAGATTCACTATCCCTGGGAGCCAAAGTAGAATGCGTAGGAAATGCAGTCAAGGCCTGCTCATCACCATTAAAATCCCAGTCTTCCGTGGCCTCTTCGTCGTTATCCTCAGTTGAAGTTGACCCGCCCGGCAAGCTTTTCAAGATGCTTATCATCTCTGTCAATAAGACAGGATGGCGTACAGAAAGCTCCTCTAGCAGTTGAACGAGGTCTTCTCTGCTGGTATTGCGCAATCGCTCTTCAAGTTCCGGATCCATGATACGTCCTTCGCTGCTGTACAACTACGTACTGCTGCGTGTAGCTACCGGCAAGGTAAATGTGAATGTACTCCCATGCCCAACACGGCTTTCTACCGTGATACGTCCACCGTGTGCCTCCACAACGTGCCGTGCAATCGCCAGGCCTAAACCACTGCCGCTCCCTCCAGGTCCAATGAAATCAGTTTTCGAGCGAGCACGGTCAGCTTTATAAAAGCGTTCAAAAATACGCGGTAATTCTCCTGCACGAATACCTACGCCCGTATCGCGTACGAAAAACCGCTGTGCCTGCCCCCCGGCTTGTAATGCTGTTCCAATTGTCACCGTTCCCCCCGAAGGCGTAAATTTGATGGCGTTGTGCACAAGATTGACGAGTACCCGCGCGATCTGTTTGCTATCACCGGCCACGCGTATCTTGCCTTCTTGTATGTCCGTGCGCAGCATCACCCGGTGCCGTTGCGCCTGTGGCAACATACGCGCCATTACCTCGCGCACCAGCCGTTCAGCCTCTACGGGCTCGATCATCATTGGTACTAGCCCGGATTCGATACGCGAAAGTTCCAGTAATTCAGTGACCAGTTCGTTCAGATATTGGACCTCGGTTTCAATCTTCTCAAGGAACATTTGCGCGTTATCGCGGTCGGTGTCGATAGCCTCTTCCAGTGTCTCCGCCAGTAAACGCACCGATGCCAGGGGCGTGCGCAATTCATGCGAAATGTTTGCAATAAAATCACGGCGCACGCGTTCCATCCGCCGTAATTCGGTTAAATCTTCAATGGCGATAGCAAAATACTGATAGGTTGATGCCTCCTGCTCGCCTGCCAAACGCGTACCCTTGGCCCCCTCTTCTCCCTCTTCCCCCTCTTTATGCTCAAGCGGAGTGACCGAAACCTTCCATGCCGTACCGGAGTCGTCCCTGGCATATTCACCGTTGCGAACCTGTCCAGCATGGATGCTCTCTTGTACAAGTTGTAAAATGGCCTGGTCGTGTATAATCTGCCCCAATGGGAGACCCTGTAGGGGTTCACTGGACTCCAACAAGCGAACGGATCGTTCGTTATAAAAACAGATAGACAGGTGGCGATCAATGATGATTACCGGCCAGGGCGCTGCCTCCAGCAATTTTTTGAAGAAATGCTGGTAATTGATACTGCGGTCATCATTCAACCGGAATTACCTCGCTATGGTGTCTTCGGCTCCTCCTGCCTGGCGGCAGAGGGAAGAACCGGAGACTCTGCTACTCTCGTTAACGTTTCTACATAATTGTTTGAATTATTCGGCAATCCCTTTTCTTCCGCTGATCGGGAAACTTGCTCTCTAGCAAGAGGACTCAAGCGTGCCATCATATAACTATCAATATAACTGCCGCCACGGAAAGCGTCAAGGCGTTTCCGCCCTTCGATTTCAAAATCGAATTGTTGATAGATATGAATGGCCCGTTCATTGTCCGTGTAGACATCTAGCTCGAGTCGTACGAGGTTGAGCCAGTTATCTGCCAGGTCGATGGCCGTAATCAGCAGCATTTTGCCAATGCCCTGTCCCTGGTATTTGTCATGTACAGCCATGTCGATATCCCCGACATGGCTCTCGCGGCCGCTGCTAACACGCATGTTAATAATACCAGCCACCTTTCCCTGTACATCGGCAACGAAAACATGCATACGTTCATCATACACCCACTGTTCGATAGTCTTCTGCCATGTTTCCAGCGTTGTCGAAGGGAGTAGAGAAGTACCCCAGAGCACATCGGGCATATGCATAAGCTCGTCAACATCCCTGGCATCATCCAGGCGCAGTGGTCGTATAGTGATACGTTTCTGGCTCATCTTGTCCTTCTCCTCCATACAAGACGAAAGGTCACCAAAGATAGGTGGCCTTTATTAAAACTTGGCGAGAAAACCACGAGGTCTTCAGCCTCGTGGATGAATCGCTGTCTTTTAGCCTCGGTTGGCAATGTAGTGACGAATGGCCTCCTCACTGGCATTCCCAATAGTGCAGCAGAAATATCCGTCACTCCAAAAAGTACGTTCTTTCCAGACATGCCGTTGTACATCCTTCTCATACGTTCTCCAAAGCCGAAAAGGAGATGCGTGTTTCAATCTGTGCACCATCGCCAGTGGTGAGATACCAGGTTCGCTTTTCACCACACACTGCATGTGATCTTGATCGACCTCCATCGTTTCAAAAGAAACATCAGCTCGTGCTCCACTCTCTCCAAAGCTGCTTTTTACCACCTTTCCAGAGGGCATCAAGACCTTTTTTCTGTATTTACAGACGAAGATGAGTTGAGAGGCGATGAGAAACTTGGCATGGTTCTTTGATGAAGAATCCATGATGAACGGGCGCTTACTCTCTTCATCTTCTCAAACTTTGGGATGGGTTTCAAAGTCAGCTTGTGTCCTTGAATATCCATGAGGATGGCATATCCTGTTGCCATCCTGCCCTTGATGAAGTACTCTTGACCGAGATAGTGAACCTTATCAAACTTACGGAAGCCTGCGATTTTGCCGGTGGGTATGCGTTGTGTACTGCGAACGCCTTTGGTTTGCTGGTAATCCCCATCGGGAACACATTTTTTCAGCAGCGCGCTGTTCGTTTGAAAAATGGGCTTTGCTCCTCGCGTCGCAATGACCGTTGCATCAAAGATATGTGCTTTCAGAAGCCCGAGAAAGTGGCGATGTGCTTTGGTCACAAAGCCCCACGTTTCCTCTGCTTGCACCCGTTGGAGCAGTTGGGTACGAATGCTGTTCATCTGGGTAGCATGAAGCAGATGACCTTTCCTCTTCCCTGCCTGCTTGAGTGTGACTGTGCCAGCATGCAGGCCAGCATGGCAGGTTTTGCAAAGTGTCAAGAGATTCGCTTCCTCCATCTCCCCATCGCTTCCGTGTTCGCTGCGAAAAACGAGATGGTGAACTTCCAAACGTTGATCCTTCGATTTTCCCTGACAGTGTTGACAGGTATAGCCATCGCGTGTGAGCACGTAGGCTTTGGTATTCGCGTAGCCGTAGTTGATCCCTTGTTGATACAGCCACTTGTGCTGCAACACTTCTGGATTTTTTAAGGCATGGGGATCAAAGGTTCCCGTTTCAAGCACCATGGATGTGATAGGCAATAACGACTGGACAAAGCGGATTTCTCGCAGATGAGCGTCGATTTTGCTCGTCATGGTGGGTGAAAATCGTTCCTTCTTGATGGAGTTTTTTCGATTCAGCCATCGTGCAGGTCGGTATCGTGTTTTTCGGTGGCGACGATTGCGGCGAGACGCCGCTCGCTCGCTCATCGTCTGGGCGATATCATTGCGGATTTCCACCTCAGAAAGATAGAGCACATGCCCGTTTTCATCTGCCACAGCCGAACCCATCACGGAACTGCCTGTATCCACCCCAAGCGTCAATGGTTGCGTGGAGGGGTTCTCTGGCTGAGCAAGCAGTTTGATCGTAAAGGGTGTTCTGCGTACCACTTTGGCTTTTCCATGTTTGAGTAACAAGCGGGCAATGACACACGAACAGGGC
>JBGQJX010000144.1:0-9168 GCA_041499255.1 Ktedonobacteraceae bacterium
AAAAGCGCGGTGCTTGATGAACATTGCGCCGCCATCGGACGAGACCCATCAACCATTGAACGTTCCGTGCAACTGGTCATCAACCCCAACAACCTGCAAGAAACCCGTGACATTACGCGAAGTTTCATTGAAGTTGGAGCGACACATATCATACTGAACCTGAGAGCGCCTTATCCCGAGAGCATTGGACAGCGCCTGGCAGATGAAGTAGCAGAACCCCTGAAAGCGGAGTATATCGGATAGCTTCCTTGCGTCCTCCAAAAGAAAGATAGCATCGATTTAATGGTCTGGGACTTCAACCAGGACGCCATTGCTTTTTATGAACGGCAGGGCATGAAGAGTATGAATAGAACAATGTCTTTGGAGTTGCAATAATATTGCCCTCTCAAACCAGGGCCGCTCCAACAATTTCCCCAATATCCTCCACCCCCTCTTTGCGAAGAAATTCCTCAATCCCCTCGATAATCTCAACGCCAGCGCGAGGGTTGACAAAATTGATAGTGCCAATCTGTATCGCGGACGCGCCTGCCATGATAAACTCAAGCGCGTCTCTTGCATTGGTAATGCCACCAATACCTATCACTGGAACATGGGGATAGGATAAACGCAGTTCACGTGCCACTTCACATACCATACGCAGCGCAATGGGCTTGATCGCCGGACCGGAATGCCCACCAGTTCCGTGGGCCAGTGCTGGTCGGCGCGTCTTGATATCTATGCCCATCCCTGTAATAGTGTTGATAAGCGAGATGGCATCAGCGCCGGATGAGGCCGCGGCCAGGGCGGTTGGACGTACATCGCCGCTATTGGGCGAAAGTTTTACTATCACCGGCAGCGTGGTTTCCCGGCGCACCGCGGTAGTAACATCCGCGACAGTCTCCGCGCTGGCCCCGAAAACCTCTCCCCCCGCCAGCACGTTTGGACAGGAGACGTTTACCTCAATACCCGCCACTCCTTGCACGCCTTCGAGCAACTCGGCCAGTTGAGCAAATTCTCTGATCGTCTCTCCTGCAATGTTGACAATCACCGGCGTCTGCCATGTATCCCAGATAGGTGCATACCTGTCAATGACTACATGAATACCCGGATTCTGCAGGCCGATGGCATTTAACATTCCCGATGATGTTTCAAGGGTGCGAGGGTGTGGGTTGCCACCGCGTGCGTACAGGGTCGTACCCTTGCAGACAATAGCGCCAAGCCGCTGTATCTCGGCTATCCTGGCATATTCGACGCCATAACCAAATGTGCCTGACGCAGTGATGACTGGATTCTTTAGCAAGAGGCCGCTTTTATGGCGCGGCGCGAGTTCGGTTTGCAGGTTCATGTTTCGCTATTAATTCTCGCCTCGTTCATCAAGTTCCGTAATCTTTGTGCCTCTTCCCCTGCCATAGCAGCAAAGTCAGGGCCTTTCCCAGCATACAGGATGGAACGAGAAACCGCAAGTACAGCTCGCTCACCGTGTATATCCACACCGGCCCGCACCGCTGCTGCGAGGTCTCCGCCCTGGGCGCCCACGCCTGGGATAAGTATGGGCATTGAGGGACAGATGGCACGAATAGTACGCAGTTCCTGGGGATAGGTCGCGCCGACCACCAGGCCGCAATTGCCAGCTTCGTTCCACGATTGGACACGCCGCGCAACCACCTCGTAGAGTGGACGTGGCTGATCGCCGTTATCACGTACCAGCAGGTCTTGAAAATCTCGCGCGCTTGGATTTGACGTGCGGCAGAGCAGGATGATCCCCTTCTCGCGATACGCGAGAAAAGGGGCGACGCTATCATAACCCAGGTAGGGGTTGACCGTCACAGCATCGCAGCCATAAACATCAAAGATGGTAGAGGCATAATTGCGGGCAGTAATGCCAATATCGCCGCGCTTGGCATCGACGATCACCGGAATATGGGCAGGAATAGCGGTTAGCACGTCCTGAAACACGCGCATTCCCGCCAGACCGAGCACCTCAAAAAAGGCGATATTTGGCTTGAAAGCACACACATACGCAGCCGTTGCTTCTATAATGGCACGACAGAAATAGATCACAGCTTTCTCAACCGGCATTTCGCGCAAGGACGCAGGAAAACGCCCTGGCTCCGGGTCTAAGCCAACGCAGAGCAGGCTGTTCTGCTGGCGTGAAGCGTTGAGCAATTTATCTAGAAAGTTCACATTTTTACCTTAACTGGCGGGAACGCAATGCATATCTCCCACTCGTGTTGTTCCCAGTCCCCGTTCGTGGAATACGACAAATCGTATTCCACGAACAGTGGAGATTAACCTCTCGTGCCCGGTTTAACCAATGGAAGAGCGGCAGCGCACAATGGACAGTCAGCAGGACTATATGTTTGTGCCACAACACTGAGCAGGGCATGGCAGGGAACAGAAAACTGCCTGGCTGCTGTACCGCCACTGCGATCAATCAGCACCTCTATACCGGTGATGTCCGGCTGGTAAGGCTCAATAGCGCTGAGTGTTTCGCCTAGTGAGAGGCCCGTTGTCAGGACATCATCGACAATCAGCACTGGCGCGAACGCATCGAGCTTAAAGCCCCGACGTAGTTCTCGTCCTCCTCCCGCTGCTGGTTCAGCGAGGAGGCAGCGCGTATCAAGCTGGCGTGCCACCTCTTGCGCCAATAACGCACCCCCTGTTGTCGGGCCTATCACAGCCGAGAGCGCCTGCCCCTGGTAGCGCTCCGCTATTTCCCGGCAGAGCCGTTCTGTGACCCTCGGCCACTCTAATAGGCGGAACTTCTCCCAGTATTCGTTGCTGTGCCGTCCAGAACTGAGCACAAAATGCCCGTTCGAGACCACACCTAGCTCCTGAAACAGTAACAGCAATGTCGTCGCGTCCATCATCACTATTACGGCATATAGTGGACGCTGTTGCGCGGATACTCAACACAGTTCAAGCAGCTCTCGCTGCCGGTGATGAATTGTACCAGCCGCTCAAAGCCCATGCCAAAACCCGCGTAGGGGATCGAGTCGTTGTCGCGCAGCCTCAGATACCACTCGTAGTCCTCTGCGCTCCCCCCTGCCGCCAGCAGGTGCTTCATCGCTTCTGAGTTCATCAAACGATGGCGCAAGCGAATGGGATCTTCTTCGCGCTCAGCGCCTCCGCAGACCTCCCCCACTCCTGGGAGCAAGAGGTCAGCCGCGTTGACGACACGCTCGTCTTCGCGGTTCTGGCGCATATTGAAGAATTTCAACTCCATGGGGTAGTGCGTGATGAATGTGGGGAACTGCGTCCATTCCAGCAGAGCGATCTCCCGCTTGCGGTCCAGGTCATCGCCCCACTCGGTAGCTATGCCCATCTTGTTGAGCTGTTCAACAGCCTCGGTGTAGGTTATGCGGCGGAAGGGAGGTTTGATCGTCTCCAGCATGGTCACATCGGCTCCAAGCATCTCCAGCTCTTCACGCCTCTTCTCCAGCACCTCCTGTACCAGGGAACTCACCAGCCGCTCCTCGATGTCCAGCAGCGTCTGTAAATTGCCAAAGCCAATTTCTGGCTCAATCAGCACAAACTCTGTCAGGTGGCGATGGTCTGCGCGCGGTTCGGCACGGTAGCTGTGGTTCACCGAATACACGCGGCGCAAGGTCTGGCTATGCACCAGCGGCTCCAGGTGCAGTTGCGCGGTCTGCGTCAAGAAGGCCTTGTTGCCAAAGTACTCCAGGGGGAACAGCGTTGAAAAATCTTCACATGCGCCAGTCAGACTGGTGATGGTCGGGGTAGTAACTTCGACAAAATCCTCGTCCTCCATGAAATTGCGGATTGTCTTGAGCAGTGTCCCACGGAGACGTATTAAAGCAGCCATCTGCGGTGAACGTACCAGCATATGGCGATTGCGGAGCTGATCCATATCCAGCAATTCGTTGCTGGCCTCGATTGATTGGTTTACTTGTGTCATGCTCATGAGTAAGTTCCTTTCCTCTTTGTAACCTGGCGTTCCATCATCACGCCAAACTTAGAATAACAACAGGTTGACAGGTCATCATCTCCTTCTTCGCTAGTTCAACCACAAACTACGTTAGTCGTTGAGGTTGCTAGTTGAACCGCTATATGACTTTTCACAACAACATCTGGCCACTCGTAGGGGCCGATTTATCGCGCCCAGCGCCGATTTATCGGCCCTCGCTGGATTTTCCGCTCTCCAGATGTATAAGTTAAAAAGCATTATAGCAAGCCTGGAGACTAACAGGTCAAAAAAAATTCCTCACCCCCGAATCAGTGGGATGAGGAAGAAAAATGCATTGGTATTGGTAAATCAACACCGGGACCATCAATGGGATGATACAGGCAACACCCCTGCAACATCATGATTTTTTGCGTCTCTACCTGGTGCCAAATGACCATGAGAATACCTTGCCCTTTCCACGGAGTGGAACAATTGGAAACTGGTCTCAAATTGTTAGAAGTATACCCAGCAAAATTCCAAAAGTCAAGGGCAAAATAAAACCCGTTTTACTTCTTTTACCTTTTACCTTTCACCTGAAGATGTACGCTGCTATTGTACACTCACAACGGTCACATCAAAAATCAGTGTTGCGTTGGCTGGGATCCCCTGGTTACCCTGTGCTCCATAGGCCAGAGATGCGGGAAGGATGATACGACGAATACCGCCAGCCTTCATTCCAACCAGCCCCTCGTTCCAACCTGGAATGACACTCGCCTGGCCAAGAGGGGTGACAGAAAAGGGTTGACCGCCGCGATCATAGGAGCTATCAAACTTATTGCCATTGCTCGCCAGCCAGCCCGTATACTCAACGGAAACCGTACTCCCTTGCTGCGCTACCTTGCCACTGCCAACTTTCAAATCAAGGCATTGCAGTCCATCTGTGTTTGTAGCCGGGGTGCCGGTCACGGCTGGTGGATTCAGTGGACCTGCGGTAGGGGTTGTATTATAGACAGCCGGGATAGAAGATGCCGTTGCACATTTAGGACCAATCTGGACGGTCGTATTTGTTTTTGTGCTTGTATTACTATGTTGGGTCGTATAGCGCTGATATTGCCAGAATGCCAGGCCTGCTGCGGCAACCACCACCACTGCTACAATGGCGCTGATCCAAATACGCTGCCGGCGACGTCGCCGAGCCTGGCGTACCAGGCGCTCTTGTTGCCGTTGTCCAGGTCGATTTTGTTTCTGCTGCGCATTTTTTTGACCATTCACTGTTTGCGTCATACAAATATCTCTCCTCATAAGATTTTGTTTGAATTATTGCAAAGAGAGGTTACCATAATCAGAACCATATGGCAAGTGGGCATTGACCACCTTGAGGCGCTTGAGCATCGCTCTCGACATGTGCAGTTTAGCTGTGCTACAATACATTTCACCATTAAAAGTATGGCAACCATAACGAATGCACTTTCCCTCTAATACTGAAAGAAGGGTGTGAACTATGCCCCAGGGATATATACGCTTTCCACATATTCATCAGGATCGCATCGTTTTCGTTGCAGAGGATGACCTCTGGCTAGTTACAAGCTATGGTGGACGCGCCGAGCGTCTTACAGCGGCAGTAGATGAAGTAAGACATCCACATTTTTCACCTGATGGCCAGTTACTGGCCTTTGTAGGACAAGAAGAGGGCCCCAACGAGATATATGTGATGCCCGCGCTCGGTGGTCCGGCTCAACGGCTGACGTATCAAGCGGCCGATTGCCGTGTGCTGGGTTGGTCCCCAACAGGTGATGAGATCCTTTATGCAAGTAACGCTGGCCAATATACCTACCGCTTCTACGCCATCTTTGCTATCAACCCTGATGGTGGCCAGCCACGGCAGTTACCTCTTGGTATGGCCAATGCGATTTCCTATGGACCTGAAGGCGGCGTTGTGTTAGGTCGTAATATTAACGAACCAGCGCGCTGGAAACGCTATCGAGGTGGCACCGTCGGGCATTTATGGTGTGATGCGCATGGTAGCGGAAACTTTCAACGCCTGCTCCAGCTCAATGGCAATATCGCCGCCCCTTGCTGGGTTGGCGAGCGCATCTACTTCCTTTCAGACCACGAGGGCATCGGAAACATTTATTCATGCACCCCTCAAGGCGAGGATGTGCGACGTCACACACATCTGCAGGATTTCTACGCCCGTAATCTTTCCAGCGATGGAAAGCGCATGGTTTTTCATGCTGGCGCAGATTTATTCCTGTTTGACCCTGCGAGTGAAAATGTGCGGCGTATCGATGTTGAGCTACCAAGTTTACGTACCCAGCTCAATCGAAAATTTGTTTCCGCGGCAGGCTATATGGATTGGTATGCCTTACATCCCCAGGGCTATGCAACCGCCGTTACGACGCGAGGAAAAGCCTTCACGATGGGCAACTGGGAAGGCCCCGTCATCCAGCACGGTGAACCTGACGGCGTACGCTATCGCATGTTGGAGTGGATCAACGACGGGAAACGGCTTGTGGCTGTTAGCGACGGCATCGGTCGAGAAGCGCTGGTCATTTTCGATCCCGAAGATGCTAGCGAGAAAACGCTGTCAGAAGTTGAGTTTGGACGAGCCGTCAATATGGTGGTTTCACCAACAGATGATGTGGTAGCCATTACCAACCACCGCAATGAATTGATCGTGGTGGATCTTGCGTCCGAGAAATCAGCAGTCGTCGATAAAAGCGATTATGGGCGCATTAGCGGACCGGCATGGTCTCCCGACGGGAACTGGCTGGCGTACAAGTTTGACGATTCCAATCAAACATCCGTCATCAAACTTTGTAATCTGGAAACCGGCGAGACACACTTTGCGACTGACCCAGTTCTCGAAGATTTTTCACCCTCTTTTGACCCGGAAGGCAAGTATCTCTATTTCCTGGGCAAACGCACCTTCAATCCGGTGAGAGACAACCTCCACTTTGATTTGAGCTTTCCACGAGGCGTAAAACCTTATGCCATTATGCTAAGAAAAGACCTCCCTTCTCCCTTTATTCCAGTTCCGAAAGTTCCTCCAGGGAAAGAGAAGGAAAAAGAGGGAAACGATTCGAAGAAACAGCAGAACAGCCGCGAGGAAGATTTACCCAAAAAGCCAGATGACGAGGCCAAAGAGGCCGAAAATGACGAGAATGGTGAGCCAGACAAGGAGGAGACCTCCGACGAGAAAAAAACCTCGCTCGTTATCGACCTTGAGGGCATTACTTCACGGGTGTTACCATTTCCGGTTCCGGAAGGTCGCTACTCGAACGTACAGGGCATCAAAGGCAAGGCGCTTTTCTTGATGTATCCCATCGAAGGAGCATTGCCCTCGTCCACAGACTCCGACGAACCGAAAGGAGGCACTATCTACTATTACGATTTCGAGACATACAAATACGACTGGCTGCTGGATAGTGTGAACAGCTTTGATATTTCGCGCGACGGCAAGACGCTGATCTACACCTCCCGCCACCGTTTGCGCGCCTTGAAAGCTGGAGAGAAAGCTCCCAAGTCAGACAGTAACGAACCAAATCGCGAAAGCGGCTGGCTTGACCTGAACCGGATCAAGGTTTCTGTTCAACCTGCCGCGGAATGGAAACAGATGTTTGCCGAAGCCTGGCGCTTACAACGAGAACATTTCTGGGCTGAAGATATGTCGGGAGTAGATTGGCAGGCGATCTACGATCAGTATGCCCCTCTTGTGGAGCGCGTCAGTTCACGAACAGAGCTGTCAGATCTCTTCTGGGAGTTGCAGGGTGAGTTGGGTACTTCTCATGCCTACGAGTCAGGGGGAGATATTCGTCAAGGTCCCCACTATCGTCAAGGCTTTTTAGGCGTTGATTGGCAATATGACAGTGAACATGAACGCTATAGAATTGGGCGCGTCGTCAAGGGAGATATCTGGGACAGTAACGCAACCTCACCGCTAAACATGCCAGGTATCAATGTTACTGTGGGCGATGCGGTGTTGGCGATCAATGGCCAGCGTGTCAATCCTGCCCGCAGCCCCCAGGAGCTGCTGGTATATCAGGCCAGGAACGAGGTACAATTGACGATTGAGTCCGCGGAGACGAAAGAAACGCGGGTAGTTACAGTGAAGGCGCTTGCAAGCGAGAGAGAGGCCCGCTATCGAGAGTGGGTCGATAAGAATCGCGAGGCGGTACATACCCTTTCTAATGGACGAGTTGGCTATATTCATATTCCCGATATGAGCTCAGATGGCTATGCGAAGTTCCACCGCTGCTACCTCGCCGAATATGACTACCCGGCGCTACTCGTTGATGTGCGCTGGAATAGCGGAGGGAATGTCTCCAGCTTGCTGTTGGAAAAATTAGCACGGCGTCGTATCGGGTATGATTTCTCTCGCTGGGGACAACCAATGCCCTATCCAAGTGAGTCGCCCCGCGGCCCAATGGTGGCTCTCACCAACGAACAGGCTGCATCGGACGGTGACATTTTTTGTCATAGCTTCAAACTGATGGGCCTGGGTCCACTGCTTGGCATGCGCACCTGGGGTGGTGTGATTGGCATCGGCCATAATCATAGCCTCGTTGACGGGACGCGAACCACACAGCCCGAATATGCCTTCTGGTTTAAAGACGTCGGGTGGAACGTAGAAAACTATGGCACAAACCCCGATATCGAGGTAGATATTGCGCCACAAGACTACGTCAGTGATATCGATCCACAGTTAGAAAGGGCCATCGCTGAAGCTCTCAGGCTGATTGAGGAAAGGCCATCGCTGGAACCGAAACCAGAGGAGAGGCCAAAACGGGCAAGGAATTTCAACGTCTCTTAACAAGAGTTTTGAAGCAGGAGAGAACGTCCAGCGTTGCCAGTCGTCCTCTCCTGCTTATCTCTGGCTCACAATCTTTCCTCCCACCCACGTCTGCGTAATCACCTCGGACGATACGCCGAAGAAAAGAACATCCAAAAAGTCATCGACATTCCATCCTGTCATTGCCGGGTGGTTAAGATCTACGCCAATAAAGTCGGCATACATTCCAGGAAGAAGAACTCCCGTACGTAACCCCAGGGACACTGCCCCAAAATGTGTCCCATAGTCCAGTAATAGTGCTCCTGGAGAGGATAATTCGTCGGCAACCAGGATGCGACGCCGCTGATAACGCATGCGGGCAGAGTATTCGGCCCAGCGCAACTCTTCAATAGGCGCCAGGCGAGTATTGCTATCGGAACCGATACACAGAGGGATGCTGGCAGCCAGCAGCTCGGCATAGGGAGCAATACCATCGCCAAGATCACCTTCA
>JBGQJX010000145.1:0-9150 GCA_041499255.1 Ktedonobacteraceae bacterium
ACCTTCTTGGTCGTTTTCATCGAACATCATCTGTACCCGCCCGCTTTTGTGATTTGACGCTGGCATAGTCGAAAGGTCGCCGTGCTGTTGTGCTTGCATGGGTAAAATACCCCCTTCGATCCACGGTTATTGCCTGTCCTGTTCTGCTGCCCCTAATCTTTGTGGACGTGTGCCTGAGTTTTGTGCTGTTTCAGACCGAAATCTTGCTTGTAGGAAGATTACGACGAATGGGCTTTACGCCGCGACCATGGGGAGTAAAACTATGGACATTGGCTTATCGGAAGAGGGTGCTCAGGTCAGGCGGTGATCGTTTTAGTTTACTTGTGTCTCAGATAAGAATAGTATTTCTGAGCAACTTTTTTGCTCTACGGAACGATCATACGAAACGATGCTCGCAGACAGTGTTACCTTGAAACGAACACAATGAGAGCCTAAAAATTAGCATACCCCTACTCGATGATCTTATTATACCAAAAGGTGATCTCGATTGCAAGGCATAACGGACACTTTGAAAAATCCTCTACAGGTTTTATGTGTCACATTGTACCATAACAATGCAAGTTTCTCTTTGTGCTACAATAGTAGTATGTATATACAGGAAAATATGGATGCTATAGCAGTGTTACGGAAACGCTTAGAGCCAGTTGAGCGTGCCGATCTATTATCAGATGCCCTCGAGGGACAGCGCCCTCATGCTCGTAAAGCGGCGGTTTTGATGGGGCTTTTGAAGCAGCAGGGTGAAACCTGTGTCGTTTTTATTCGTCGATCCTCGGGTTTACGATCGCATGGTGGTGAGATTGCTTTTCCTGGAGGAGGTGTTGAGTGGACGGATAGCTCTTTGATCATGACAGCGTTGCGTGAAGCGCAAGAGGAAATAGGGTTGGACCCGTCGAGGGTGGAAGTATTGGGAGTACTCGAACCAGTTTTTACAGTAGTAAGCAATTACCTGGTGCTGCCAGTGGTGGCATTTTTACCTGATGGTTTAGGACGGATAGAATTGCAAACGAGCGAGGTCACTGAGGTTATTGTTGTGCCACTGTGGATGCTCGCGGACGCGTCTATCTATCATAGCGAGGAATGGACTCGTGAAGGGCAGACGCGAACCATACATTTTTATGATTATGGGTCGTATCGTATCTGGGGGGCAACAGCGCGGATGCTGAGGACATTTTTGGAGTTGTTGGAGCAGCATGCGTGGTCATCTGAATAGGGGTAAATCCAGAGAGGGCCGATAAATCGGCGGTGTGCCCGATAAATCGGCACCTACGGCCAGTGCATACATAGTGTGGGGGTCGATACACCGGTCGCTACGATATTTCTCGTTACCCTGGTTCATTCTGTTCGTTGACTACAGTAGAGAGTAGCTCTATGTTGATAGCCTGTAGCGCGTGCATTGTATACTGTTTTTTTGAGACGCGGTTGGTCCATGAGACCCCTAGTGGAGAAAAGCTGTGACGCTGCCAACATCTGATGCCCAGTCCTCGAGATTCCCATTAGACCCTCAGCCAGACCCGATCCCTACTCACTCGATGACTCCTGCTCTCCCTCTTGCTACGCCTCAACCTCAAAAGCCGCCCCCATTTACGTCTAATGCAAGGCTCTCGAACGATATGGATTATGATCGAACTATTGATTTTGCAACTCACTCCTGGGACCTGGCGACGGGGGGACTAAAGACTTTAACCGCAAAGCGCGAACTTCCTTCCTTATTTGAGCGGCGACCCACGGAGAAACTGTTCGCCGACACAACGGGTGTTCCTCGCAGTTATGCTTTTTTGCTGATCGTTATGGTATGTCTTGTCCTCATACTCATTAGTGGAGGCGTCGTAGTATTTTTAATGTTGCAGCCCTAATTTGATGATGGAGTTCACCCGCTCTCCCAAAAAGCAGATTTAAAATTGTGCTGCTGGCACGCCATGTAATGCGGTGGCATTACGCACAGCTTTGATGATAGCCCTGGCTAACGTGGTAGCGGCGGCTGCGCCAATCATACTCACCTGCAGCGCTGTCGTTGATGGAGTAGTACCTGCCTGTGACGCTGTACCCAATGCCAGTGCGAAAATGGTGTCGCCATCAAACATGGTGTGCGCAGGACGAATGACCTGCGCCAGGCCATTGTGTGCCATTTGTGCAACCTTATTAGCGGCATCCTTGGAAAGCGAAGCCGAAGTTGCGACGACTGCAATAGTTGTATTGGCAAAAGGGCTGGAGGCGATGAAGCCGCCCATGGGGTTGCGCGTGCCTGCGATGACCTGTTGAGTTTGTGGGTCAATGATGTCGCCGAGAGCGTTTACCGCGACTATTGCTCCGACGAGGGTGCCGTCGTCCATGCGCATACTGGCGGAGCCCAGTCCACCTTTCATCATAAAACCGGGACCTAAGAGCTTGCCGACAGTTGCCCCGGTGCCAGCTCCTATATTGCCCTGTGCGACGGGTTCAGAGGTGGCCTGTTCACAAGCGCGGTAGCCAGCGTCAGCAGCGGGTCGAACGCTGGCAGAACCAAAGCCGAGATCGAAAATGGCTGCTGCCGGAACGATAGGTACTTTTGCGACGCCGACGTCGAAGCCGATATCGCGTTCGGCAAGGTAGCGCATCACACCGCCGGCGGCGTCAAGTCCGAAGGCGCTGCCGCCGGTGAGTAAGATGGCATGGACCTGTTCTACCATATTTAGAGGGTGTAGAAGGTCTGTTTCACGGGTGGCGGGCGCACCGCCACGGACATCGACGCCGCCGACGGCAGGCGCATCGCAGATGATGACAGTGCAGCCAGTGCCAGCTTCGAGATTGGTGTCGTGACCAACGCGAATGTTGGGAATATCAGTGATGTCGTCGTGCATAGGAAGATTTTTCGCCTTTCTGATGGTTTAGCCCAAGAATGAGGAACTTCCCTTGTGTTGTGGTGGATTTTAGATGGCTTTGCGCAATCTCTCCATTGCCTGGGCTACGCTTTCATGCTGGTTAAAGACGGCGGAACCGGCAACGAGCAGGTTGGCGCCAGTCTGGACTACTTGTGGAATTGTGGCCTCGTGAATGCCGCCATCGACTTCGACATCGCATTGCAAGTTTCGTTGGGTGATCATCTGGCGAATACGGGCAATTTTGGGGAGGGTCTCGGGAATGAATTCCTGGCCTCCGAAGCCGGGATTGATAGTCATGATGAGCACAAGATCGAGGAATGAGAGCATGTCATCGAGCATAAAGACAGGTGTGGAGGGGTTTAGCGCCACACCAGCCTGTTTACCAGCGGATTTGATTTGTTTGATGACGCGATGAAGATGTGGGCAGACTTCCTGGTGTACGATGATGACGTCTGCGCCTGCATTAGCGAAGTCCTCGATGTATTGTTCAGGGTTGGTTATCATCAGGTGTGCTTCGAGGGTGAGCGCTGTGCTGCGGCGCACGGCTTCGACGATCATAGGGCCCATGGTTATGTTGGGGACAAAGTGGCCGTCCATGACGTCGATCTGGATGCGTTGTGCGCCTGCTGCGTCGGCTTCGCGTACCTGTTCGCCCAGGCGGGTGAAGTCGGCGGATAATATTGAAGGGACAAGCCCGATCATGATGAGATACCTTCCTTTGTGTTATATGTGGGTTAGCTTTCCTGCTGCGGCTGTGTCTAGCATCCAGGTGGTTTCGCCGTTGGTGGGGCGGATGAGTTGTGACGGGTATTCGTCTGGTTGGTAGTCGCCTTCAAGGACGGCGTGGATAGCGTCGGCTTTTTCTGGGCCGGTGACGAGGAAGAGGATGTTCCTGGCCGCGTTCAGGATGGGTGGGGTAAAGGTGAGGCGTGGGGGTGGTGGTTTGGGGACGGTGACGGGCATGACAAGGCGCTGCTGCTCGTGCAGGGATACCTGGTGCGGGAAGAGTGAGGCAGTGTGTCCTTCGGATCCCATGCCGAGCTGGATCAGGTCAAAGCTGGGGATGCCGTGGGTGCCGAAGACGCGTTGCATCTCAAGGGTGTATTCCTGTGAGGCCATGTCGCGATCTGCTTTGTCGGCAGGCATGCGGTGGATGTGATTGGGGGGGATGGGTATTTTGCTGAGGAGCACTTCATGAGCCATGGCATAGTTGCTGTCAGCGCTGTCGGGTGGGACGCAGCGCTCGTCTGACCAGAATATCTCTATAGATGGCCAATCGAGCTGGCTCTGGTAGGGCTCGGTGGCCAGGAGGCCGTAGAGTGCTTTCGGGGTTGAGCCGCCGGACAGGGCGATGCTGAAGCGGCCGCGAGTGACGATGGATTCATTGGCTATGCGCACGGTATATTGTGCGGCCTGGTGGCTGAGGGTATTTGTATCAGGATATATTGCGATTTGCATTTGTTGCTCCTATGTTGTTGGTATGTTTTTCTAAGGCCTCATCGCTGCGCTCTTCGCAAGGATTTTAGTGTGAGGTTGGAGCTTTGACAGACTGCGTCTGCCAAAGCTCCAACCTCACAGGGACTGTGTGTTGCCTGCGGCAAAG
Organism: Ktedonobacteraceae bacterium; assembly: GCA_041499255.1. GTDB lineage: Bacteria > Chloroflexota > Ktedonobacteria > Ktedonobacterales > Ktedonobacteraceae > UBA11361. The sequence continues at coordinate 4,462 of JBGQJX010000145.1, forward strand.
AGATGCGTCGGCCAAACCCACAATCTTACAGATAGGTTCATGTTAGCCTAGTAATTCGGCCATCTCTTCGAGCGTTTGCTCATAGAGGTAGTCGTGGCCCATTATTTCCAGTTCATCGTGTAATAACTCGCTTTCCTTGTGCTCGGCTGCCAGGCTCACGGTGCGTTGAGGGCGAGTCTCCTGCGAGAGTTTGACGGAGGTGAGGACGAGGTCCGGGTCACCTTCGCGGTTGATGGTAAATGTTGCATGCTTTCCCTCGACATTACTGGTCAAACGTATGAGGCAGATGGAGCCTGGACGCATATTGGATTGCACTTGCGGGCGGATATCTATGCTTGCTCTCTGCACCATGCTCAGTTTGCCTGTTTTAGCGCGTGGGGAACCGAGTGGGCGGGTGACACTGGGGATGGAGGAGGGCTCCATTTGCCAGTGATAGGTGCCACTGGCGGTATCGCGGATGTTGTTGATGGGGTCGTGCGAGAGAGACCAGCCCAGGCGGCCCTTGAGCCAGCCCGCGAGCAGGATGGCACAGGCAGGGTTAGGAGAAACGTCGCCAGACTCGGTACGTGTCTGGGTGGCAAAAGGGGCGGCGGCATGTTCGATCTCAATGGAGGTAATGCCCGACAGATAAGGCCTGTATTCCAATACATCAAAGAACTGTGTAACTAGTTCTCGCCAGGGTGTGAGCCGGCCCCAATTCAGATCGCTCAAAGCACAGTTGGGCGCGGCTTGACGAAGCAAAGAGAGTGTATGGATATCTTGCTCTGGATTGAAGAAGGTGGTTGAATCGACGATGGCTCTGTTGCTCAGTTCCACAAGTTTGTGGAAAGCAGGATCGTCGCCGGGCGGGTCACCAACCCAGCGTAAGTAAACTGGTAAATCAGGTTTGAGTAGAGGTTGTAGGATGGCGGCTATGGACCTGTTGGCGCTGCCTGTTGCCAGGATGGTTGTTTGTTCAAAGCAATGGCGCATGGTATCTGAAAGTACGGAGAAGCAGCGCAATGTAATCCAGGTGGAAATAGAGGTGGGAGTAGAGTTGCTGCGATCAAGAATGACGATAGTGACGCGGGCAAGATGCGTGCTTGCCAGGTCGCGAAGTAACTTGCTGGCACTTTGTGCTGACTCGAGATCAGGCGCGCAGATTACGAGGTTGAGTACACTAGTACGTACGTTGGTATTCTGGCCGGTGCGCAAATTGTCGGCAGAAATTTTCCACAGAAGGGCAAGTTCCTCCTCGATGTGCTCAAGATGTACCAATTTGCCCGCCCATGGTAAGCGTGGTCCTAGACTGTTGGTGGCCTCCATAGTCATACGTATCCCCTCATCGACAAGAACAGCAATGTTCTACGATATGAACAGCTTTGCTTTACGGCATAAATTCGATTAATACATTGTCAAAGATGAAAAAGCGTGGCAGGAGCTAGGGACGCCGCCAGCGGCGACCGTCTTTCCAGATGTACTCATCCGCAGCTTGGGGACCCCATGTGCCTGATTCATACGTTTGGATAGTCTCACGGGGCTCGTCCTTCCATTCATCGAGAATGCCCTGAATGAAGGTCCAGGCTGCTTCCACTTCATCGCGGCGAGTAAAGAGGGTAGAGTCACCTACCATACAATCAAGAATCAACCGCTCATATGCTTCGGGTTGCTCGCGCACAAATGAGGAGCCATAGAAGAAATCCATGTTGACCGCGCGAATTTGCATTTCGGTACCTGGGACTTTGGCTCCAAACTTAAGCGAAATACCTTCGTCAGGTTGAATGCGCAGGGTAAGGACGTTTGGCTCAACCTGGCCATGGGCCTCGCTGCGTTTGAAGAGCATCAAGGGCGCTTGTTTGAACTGAATAGCAATTTCAGTGACGCGCTTGGGCAAATGTTTGCCCGTACGCAGGTAGAAAGGAATGCCTGCCCAGCGCCAATTGTCGATGTAGATCTTCATCGCGATATAGGTTTCTGTAGTCGAGGTTGGTGAAACCCCTTTCTCTTCCAGGAAGCCAGGCACCTGCTTGCCGCTAACCCAACCGGGTCCATATTGCGCGCGGATGGTGTTGATGGCCACGTCCCGGCCAACAAATGGCTGCAGGGCGTGCAAGACCTTGACCTTTTCATCGCGAACTGCATCGGCGTCAAAGGCGATGGGGGGTTCCATGGCGACAAGTGTCAGTAGTTGCAGCATGTGGTTCTGGACCATGTCGCGAATAGCCCCGGACTCTTCATAGTAGGGGCCGCGGCCTTCGAGACCCAGGTTTTCCGCCACAGTGATCTGTACGTGGTCAACGTAGCGGCGGTTCCAGACGGGTTCAAAAATGCCATTGGCCAGGCGAAAAACAAGGATGTTCTGGACGGTTTCTTTGCCGAGGTAGTGGTCGATGCGGTAGACCTGATCCTCACGAAAGACCTTGGCGACCTGCCGGTTCAGTTCACGCGCCGATGCGAGGTCGTGGCCAAAGGGTTTTTCGATGATGATACGCGTCCAGCCCTTGCGGTTTTTATTCAAGCCCGCGGCTCCCAGACGTTGGATGATTTCGGGATACTGGCTGGGCGGCGTTGAAAGGTAAAAAATGCGATTACCGGAGGTTCCGCGCTCCTGATCCAAGGTATTGAGCAGGGTGTTAAGCTTTTCGTAGCCTTTGGGATCGTGAAAATCCGATTGCAAGTAGCGGATACCGGAGGCGAAGCTGTCCCAGACCTGTGGATTGACAGGCTTCTGGCGGGAATACGCATTGATTGATTCGAGGGCCTGCTGGCGAAAATCGTCATCGCTATAGGTGCGACGGGCGAAACCTACGACAGAGAAGCCCGCGGGCAGCGGATGTTCCAGCGCTAAATTATAGAGCGCCGGAAGCAATTTTCTATGCGTTAAGTCGCCTGTTGCGCCAAAGATGACCATGACGCATGGTTCGGTACTTTGTTTAATGCGTAGACCCTCTCGAAGGGGATTAGGAGCCTCGACTACGCTTCTTTGAGGCATTGATAACTCTCCTAGTTTATTGGGCGACCGCAGATAGGGCGACCGCAGATAGGGCGACCGCAGATAGGGCGACCGCAGGGTTATAGGCGACCACAAGGGTTATAGGGCGACCCAAGGGTTATAGGGCGACCACGAGGGTCGCCCCTACTATACCACGAGAGAGGGTGCACGTACATCCCCAGGGCGACCACGAGGGTTGCCCGTACATATTTATTAGCTTTTGATTTGTTGGGCTTCGATGGTTTTTTGTTTGCTGGCGATTCCGGCAAAGAGTTGGTGGAAGGAGTCGGCAAATTTCTGCACACCTTCGTCCTGGAGTTGTTGTGTTACCTGGTCGTAATGGATGCCGATTTCCTCGAGGGAGGCGAGAACGGCGTGGGCTTCTGGGATGTTGTCCTCGATACTGTAGCGTACTTGACCATGGTCGCGGAAGTTTTGGATGGTTTCGAGCGGCATGGTATCGACGGTATGAGGGCCTATGAGTTCTTCCGCGTAGAGTACGTCGCGGTAGGCGGGATTTTTCGTGCTGGTGCTGGCCCAGAGGGGTCGCTGCACATGCGCTCCGGCCTGTTGCAACGCTGCAAAGCGGGGAGATTCAAAGATGCGTTTGAACTCCTGATAGACGAGGCGCGCGTTGGCGATGGCGGCCTTGCCCTCAAGCGACTTGAGATGCTGTTGCTCCGCGGGGTTGCTGGTGGCTTTGACTTTGTCCTCTAGCAGTTTGTCTACGAGGGTATCGACGCGGCTGACGAAGAAACTGGCAACCGAGGCGATGTGGCTGATGTCTTTGCCGGCGGCGTGACGAGCTTCCAGGGCGCTGATAAAGGCCTCGGTAACTTCGTGGTAGTTATTTAACGAGAAGATGAGGGTAATGTTGATATTGAGCCCGTTGGTGAGGGATTGGCGAATGGCAGGAATGCCTGCCGGGGTCGCGGGTATTTTGATCAAGAGGTTGGGGCGATCTATTATATGCCAGAAACGGCTGGCCTCTGAAATAGTGCCCTGGGTGTCGTGCGCCAGATCGGGCGAGACTTCGAGGCTGACGAAGCCATCCTGCCCGTTTGTCTGGTCATAAATGGGACGCAGGAAGTCGGCGACGGTGCGGATATCCTGGATGACCATGGCTTCGTAGATGTCGTTGGTATTCTTGCCCTCTTTGATGAGCTGGTTCATCTGTTCATCGTAGGCATGGCCTGCGCTAATTGATTTCTCGAAAATGGTGGGGTTAGCGGTGACGCCGACGACGCCGTCTTCTACCAGGAGACGTTTGAACTGGCCGGAGACGAGTTGTGAGCGGTCGATGTTGTCATACCAGACGCTCTGGCCTTGAGCTTTGATTTGTAGCAATGGGGTAGTCATAGTTGTTCTCCTTGTGGGAGCGCGATGTGCGGCGTTCCCTTTACTGTGTTGTCTCTATACGGGCCGTACTTGTTACGTTGCGTTACTACTACTTCTAACTAACACGAACGAGTATGTATTCCTGACGCAGTGTAGTGCGGTCATGTTCTGCTTTCATGATAACATCTTGATGGGGAGAGTACAAATATGAGAGCCACGGTTCACAGGATGACCGCAAGGGTCATCCAATAGGCATCAACTTAAGAAAAGCCTGTATGACTTCCCTACTTCGTGGGAGGGTCTGTTTCCCAACATCGTGTGACCTTGCAAAAAAGGTCAACCAATTCAAAGGGTCCTACGATGTTGGGAAATTTCACCTC
>JBGQJX010000146.1:0-9052 GCA_041499255.1 Ktedonobacteraceae bacterium
CTGGCTGAGACGGCCAGCATTTTCTGCGAAACGATTATTCGCGAAGCAGCTTTGCGCAACGCGGATAGGCAGGAACAGATCATGATCCTGGAAGCATCATTGCAAGGCTCTTGCCAGGTAGTAGTCGATATCAGCAGCCGTTTCCTCTTTGAGCAACGCCTTTTTGAGGCACGCAAGCAGCGAGAATTATCCGTCGATGAACTCAATAATTTGATGCTGGAGGCGCAGCGTGAGACGTATGGTGATGGGTTAGACGAGTCCGCGTTGCATCCCTATATGTGGGCCATGAAACCCCACTATTACAGCTCAGAAACTTCCTTCTATAACTATCCATACATGTTTGGCCTGCTCTTTGGGCTTGGTCTTTACGCGCAATATCAACAAGACCCCGAGAAATTCAAGCAAGGGTATGACAATCTGCTCTCCTCGACCGGCCTGGCCGATGCCGCGACATTAGCCGCTCAGTTCGGCATTGATATCCGCTCGGCAGACTTCTGGCGGGCAAGTCTGGATATTGTCAGAGGGGATATCGATAGGTTTGAAGAGTTGACGAGGTAGCAACACAAGGAAGGGAACAGTGATAAAGCTGTTCCCTCCACTGGGTGAGGGTTTTTTGGGCATTCGTATTTGCCCACTCTTAGCCAAAGAGCCTCAACTGCTGTTGTTGTGCGATCAACAAGTTAGTTATCCCAGTCTAATAAAGACTTATCAATCACTGCTATATCCTCGTCTGTGAAGGTCCAATCGCAACCGTTCAGCATCTGCCGTGCTTCCTGTGCGCTGCGAATGCCGATAATGGCTCCTGTCACAGCCGGATGTCTTAATATCCAGGCAATTGCCAGCTCGAATAGTGTTCTATTGTGGTCGTGGGCGAAAGATTGTAACGTTTTCCGCAACTGCTTGAGCCTGGTATAGGTTGGTTCCTGAGCAAAGGGGTGCTTTCGACGAAAATCCTGGGGTCAAGGACTTCTAAATCAAAGGTGTCCACCAGAAACCCACTGGCCAGAGGTGACCAGCAGAGCACACCGATGTTGTGCTCTTGCGAGAAGGGTAAAACGTCGCGCTCTATTTCGCGATTGAGCAGGTTATATTGATGTTGATTGGAGGCTATTGGCCCCAGTGCCAATACCCGCTCCATCAGTGCCACTGGATGATTGGATAAGCCACCGTAGCGAACTTTGCCTTCCTGGATCAGCGTTTGCAGCGCGCCCCAGGATTCTTCAAAATGAATCTCTACATCATCCATTTGATGGATGTTTTTTAGGGCTTTCAGCCGTATTATTACGTATAAGGGTAAAATTCTGTGTGAAAGATAGGATGATACCTATGAAAAACGGAGACAGCGGAAGGAGTACAGAAGTATATGGACAAAGCTGACTTTCAAGCTGCTTTAGTCTCGGCAAGATTATCTCGACTGGTAAAAGACACTGATCGGTTGGTCCGGCCATCGATCCGAATCACAGCAGCAGAGGTAGATGAATCTCTCCTGTATGTTGGCGCTTCGAAGCTTGGTGGTGTGCCCGACCTACCCACTGGAGCGGCCTGGCCGGAGTGGAAGGGTCTGCCTCAGTCGTTTATCGCGCAAATTCGCCTTGATGACGTGAGAAGATATGATACCGAAAAGGTGCTGCCTCAAAGCGGCATGCTCTGGTTTTTCTACGACGCGCAACAGCAGACTTTTGGCGAGGACCTGGCTGATCGTGGAGGCTGGCAAGTCCTCTATACAAACGGTGATCTTAATGCTCTGCACCGCGCGTCAGCACCAACTGCACTTCCAGCAACGAGCCAGTATCATGCCTGTTTGCTCAGCTTTGCAAGCGAGTTAACGTTATCTCAGCAGCCCAAACTTGAGATCCCTAAACTGGACTGGTCAGACGATGACCAGAAGAAATATGAATCAGTACTCTCCTCGTTTTCCAGCCAGGCCGATCGCGCCACGCCCCATCATCGCATGCTGGGCAACCCTGATACTATTCAGGATGATATGCGCCTGCAGTGCCAGCTTGTCTCAAACGGCGTGACCGAAGATGATCCACGCGCGGCTGCATTGTCGAAAGGGGCTCTGGACTGGTTATTGCTCTTGCAAATAGACACCGATGATAATATCGGGATGCGTTGGGGTAACACCGGGATGCTGTACTACTGGGTAAAATCTGCCGACCTACAAACGCGACATTTTGATGCGAGCTGGCTTGTGCTGCAATCCGAATGAGAACACGCGTTTATATTTACCCAATCCCGCGCCTGAAAGCCCCTGTGCTTGAGCCATGGGGATGAAAGGCGCGATCCTTTTTGGAGAGGTGGACAGGGGCTTTCTCCAGCTCGAACACATGCTCTTGACAGTAGATAGCTTTCTGCTGTATACTGTTTTGTATGAGCGAGATGTACAAGAGCAACCGGAACGTGTTCTACAGTTGCCACTACCATGTGGTCTGGTGTCCCAAATATCGACGGAAAGTGCTCGTACAGGCGATTGAACCACGCTTAAAAGAGATCATTCGGCAGGTTTGCCAGGAGCATCAAGCCGAGGTCGAGGAGTTGGAAGTCATGCCAGATCATGTCCATTTGCTGGTCAGTGTCGATCCGCAATTTGGCATTCACCGCCTGGTAAAGCTCATCAAAGGACGTTCCTCCCGCTTGTTGCGCCAGGAATTCCCGATGCTCAAGCGCAAACTGCCGACGCTGTGGACCAATTCCTATTTTGTAGGCACCATTGGCGGTGCTCCATTGAGCATCATCAAAGAGTATATTGAGCAACAAAAACATGTCTAAGACATCATCAAAAAAGCTGAAGAAAGAAGCGAAACCGCGAAAGACGTATCTGTTTCGCCTCTTTCCTACTCGCAAGCAGACGAAGGTGTTTGAGAAGTGGCTGGGCTTGTGCTGTGAAGTCTATAATGCAGCGCTGGATGAACGCAAAAGCGCGTATCGCATGGCAGGCGTTTCCCTCTCCTACGAACACCAATGCGCCGAATTCCCGGAGTGCAAAGAAGTTCGCCCGGAACTCTCCGAGGTGCCGTCGCAGGTGCTTCAAGATGTCGTCAAGCGCGTAGACCTGGCCTTTGACCACTTTTTTCAGCGCGTCGAGGAAGGGCAGAAACCAGGCTATCCCCGCTTTAAATCTCGTTTCAGGTATGATTCGCTGACTTTTAAACAATATGGCAATAGTTTCCATGTACTCCCAGCAAGCCAGAAGAACAAAGCAACGTTAGTGCTCGCCAAATTAGGGCATGTCAGGATGGTCATGCATCGCCCCATCACAGGAACTCCCAAGACCGCCATCGTGAAACGCACCCCAACGGGCAAATGGTTTGTCAGTGTCAGTGTGGAGATCAGTGAGGAGGAAGTGGCGGTCAGGCGTTTGCCGGACACGGGAGAGAAAGTGGGTATTGATGTGGGACTCAAAACCTTTGCTTATCTGTCCACCGAGGAAGAGATTGCCAATCCGCGTTTTTTCCGCGTCGAGGAGGCGGCTCTGGCCCGCGCCCAACGCAAGCTCGCGAAAGCCCCCAAAGGAAGCAAACAACGAGTACACAAGCGAAAAGTCGTGGCACGCATACATGAGCGAATCAGCAACCGGCGCAAGAACTTCCTCGAGCAAGAAATCAACAAGCTCATCAAACGCTTCGGGTTTCTTGCGGTCGAGTCGCTGGTTGTACGTAACATGGTGAAAAACCCCAAACTGGCGAAGTCGATCGCCGATGCCTCGTGGTCGATGTTCTTCACACGTTTGCAAGCCAAAGCGGAGGAAGCTGGACGGCAAGTCGTGCGAGTGAATCCGGCGTATACGAGTCAGACCTGTTCGGCGTGTGGACATCGCCAACCGATGCCGCTGTCCGTACGGGTCTATGAGTGTCCCCACTGTGGCCTGGTGATCCACCGCGACCACAATGGGAGCCTCAATATCTTAGCTGATGGGCTAGAAGCCTGTGGACGAGCAGGCCGAGTCATTCCAGAAGCCCCCGGCTTGTAGCCGTGGGGAGTCGTCACAAGCAATAGGAAAGCTTTCAAGGGTGAAAGCGAGGAGAAGGGAAATCATGAAAAAAATCATCTGTTGGCTTGGACTGCTCGCGACTCTCACCATCGTATTCAGCGGCTGTGGTTCGGTGACAATTACCTTACCGACTTTACCGACTACCACGCCTACAGCCACTAGCAGTACGACCGGGGGTGAGCCAAATTGGGGGGTACAGACCAAAACATCTGGATGTGTAGCGCACGCGGGACTGCCTGACTCGGCTTGTACGCCAGGCGCTATTCTAGCAACTGGCACGAAGAGCGCCATCTGTCAATCGGGATACGCCGGCTCGGTGCGCAACGTACCGACGAGTGAGAAGGACCAGGTATACGCCGAGTACGGCATAACACATCACTCGACAGGCCAGTACGAAGTTGACCACCTGGTCAGCCTGGAGCTAGGCGGCTCAAACGATATCTCGAACCTCTGGCCCGAGCTTGCCAGTCCTCAGCCGGGCTTCCACGAAAAAGATAAAGTCGAAAATTACCTGCATAGCCAGGTATGTTCAGGAGCTATCGCTCTGAAAGAGGCGCAGATCGAGATTGCTACGAACTGGCTGGCGGTTTATGATCGGATGCCGAAGTAATAGTCATTGCTTCTCTTTTGTTTGAGAGACAAGCGTAAGCAGATTAGGGGTAGACGTAACACCTTCTGCGAAGAAGGCATTAACCTCTGCCCCCAGGAAAAGAATCAGAGCAAAGTAGTAAAAGAAGACAAGCAGTATTACGGCGGATCCCACCGCCACGGCTATACCGCCGGTTAAAAAGTGCTGGATGTAGAGTGGAAAGAGGACCAGGTACAGTTGTAGCAGCAAGCCTGCTAATACTGCCCCGAGCCAACTGTTGCGAAAGCGAATTTTTTGATTAGGGACAATGATATAGATAGCCTGAAACAACAGGTATGCCACTAGCCACCCCCCTAAAAAACCAAGTATATTGACGATAATGCCAGAAGCGCTACCTGGCAAGAGAGAAATGAGCAGTACTGGTATAGTGCCTGCGCCTATCATGATGGGTATGAGAATAATAAACAGGATAAGCATGCCAATAGCGGTTGCATTCTGGGCTATAAATTTCCTGGGCTGTAGATGGTAGATAATACCAAAACAGTTTTCAACGAGGACAAACAGGCGTGAGCCGTTATAAATAGCCAGCACAATAGAGATTGTCCATAGAATGGCATTGGCTTTCAACAGTCCCGTACGGGCGGTGTTGAGAATGGCGGAAACCTGGGTTGCTGTTGCCGATGGGAAGGCTTCGACAATGCGGTTGACGATGTTGTTAAATTCTTGCGGGTTCAATCCCCCGAGGACAGGCCCAAGAATGGCCAGTAATGCAGTAAAGAATGGAAATATAGCCATCAGCAAGCTATATGCCAGGGCACCCGACAAGTTCCATGACCAATCATTATTGAATTTATTCCAAAATTCTTGTAGAGGCTTGACATCTTTCACCGCAGTTTGCACTACTTCCGGCGCTTTCTTGATTTCATTTTCGGCCTTTGTTTCTATGTTCTCTGCCACGATGTTCCTCACATTTTTTATAATAGAAGGCGAAACGCTATTTGACGTTTAACCTCAGGCGCACTATGCTTATAGTTATGAATAGCTCATAACATTACACGATTCAAGAGTTGAAGAAATGGACAGCAAAGACAATAGTTTGAATGTTACTCAAGCAGAAACAAATGTGAAAAATCCCGTGGCTTCATGGAAAGTCTGGGTGAAGACGGCGCGCCCTTTTTCATTAACTGCCACGATCAGCCCTATACTGGTTGGGACGGCAGTAGCAGCCTATGATGGCACATTCCACCTGCCTAACTTCCTGGCCGCGCTCTTTTCGGGCCTCTTCCTACAGATTGGCGCAAACTACTTCAACGAATACTTTGATTACCTCTACGATCTAGATCACCCCGGATCCCTGGGCTCTAGCACGGTTATCTTCCGCCACGAAATGACAGCAGCACAGGTACTCGGTGGAGGTATCGCCAGTTTTGTGATCGCGGCCCTGTTTGGCCTGGTGCTGATTGTCACCAGTGGCCCTGCCATAATCCTGTTCGGGCTGGCGGGTATGGCTATAGCTTACTTTTATAGCGCTAAGCCGTTCAAGTTCGCTTCTCGTGGCCTTGGTGATATCCTGGTCTATATCGCCATGGGTTTCCTGATGACCTGGGGATCCTACTACATCCAGATCCCTCGCTGGTCCTGGGCAGCTTTTGTCGCCAGCATTCCCGTTGGCTTCCTGGTGACTGCTATCCTGAATATGAATAACGTGCGCGATTACCAGGACGACCTGGCGGTGCGTAAGCTCACGTTGCCCGTACGTCTCGGCCAGGCATTCGGCAAGCGTTTCCACGCATTTCTGCTGTTTGGCAGCTACATCGCGGTGACCCTCTTTGTTCTGCTCAGGTTATTGCCCCTGTATAGCCTGGCGGTCTGGCTTACTTTTCCATTGGCTTTTAGCAATGTGCGCACAGTGCTGGCGGCGACTGACCGCAAAGCCTTTATCATTGGCATCAAGCGGACCGCGAGTCTCCACTTTCAATTTGGGGTGATGCTTGCATTGGGGATTCTGGTCGCGGCGCTCATGAAATCGTTTGGGGTATAAAGCGGGTGGTCGAAGAGAAATTGAGTTTGAATAATTTTGAATAATAGAGTGGACAAAACATGTTAATGACAAAGAATAGCGCTTTAGAAGAAAAATTTCGCGCGACAGGCGGCAAACGCCCCTATGTGCAGCGCCTTTTCGGTCGCATCGCCCGCGTCTATGATCCAATGAATCGCCTGATGAGTTTTGGACTGGATCGACGCTGGCGCGCATTTGCCGCGCGTTACCTGGCGCTGGGAACCGGTGAGCTCGGACTTGATTTAGGCGCTGGTACGGCAGACCTCTCCATTGCCGTTATTCGCCGTTCTGGACCGGGCACACGGATGATCGGTATGGATATTACGCCGGAGATGCTGGCACTGGGACGGACCAAGATTGCTCGTTTGGGGCTGCAAGACCAGATTGAGTTGCGAGTTGGCGATGCCGAAGCAATCGATCTGCCCGACAACAGCGTTGATGGTTGTTGCTCCGCTTTCACAGTGCGTAACTTAACCGACATCAGGCAGGGCTTTCGCGAAATGCTGCGCGTGGTGCGGCCGGGAGGACGAGTCGTCTGCCTGGAGATTAGCCACCCACCGGGCAAAATATTCGGTTCGCTCTTCAACTTCTACTTTTATAAACTGGCCCCGTTGTTCGGTACGGTCATCGGGAAGGCTTTTGAAGAATACAACTACCTGCCCAATTCCCTGACGAATTTTCCTGACGCACCCGCGCTCAAAGCGATAATGGAGGAAGTTGGCTGGAGTGATGTGCGCATTTACCGGCTGTCGGGAGGAATAGTCGCAGTGCATGTAGGCACAAAGGTAGAGTAGGTTATTGCGCCCTGGTTAACCTTCGTGTAAGATACGGTAAATTAGCATGCAAACAACCAGATTAGTGTAGCTCTAATGCGGGAAGAAAGTCAGGAGGAATAAGAGTTTGGATACTACCGTCACGATTGAATTCACTTCAGATATGGAGCAACATCTCAGAACCCTTGAACAACAGTTGAAGCACATTCGCGATGTGAAGGTTGACCTGGTTGGGTCAAGAGATCACAAGCACCCGGCCCTCTTCGCCATTGCTATCGGCAAAAGTGGAGAGAGAGCCGAAAAGGCCGCGGAGACTGTGGCCCAGGTGCTTCACGATTTCTTGCACACGGATACCGCCGCTCTAAGCCACAAAACCATCTACCTGGTGACGATCGAAGGCGAACGCATCGATATAGAACCGATGCCGATAGAGGAAATTACAGGGATTATCATGGCAGCTAAAACGGGGGAGTATTAAGAGAGTTTTTTTCATTACCATAAAGAGAAAGTTATAACCCATGGCTATCCGCATTGATGTCTGGTCCGACTTTGTTTGACCCTTTTGTTTTTTAGTAGCCTCCAGTTTGGAGCAGCTTCAAAAGCAGTATGATATTGATATCCACTGGCGCTCATTTGAACTTCGACCGGCGGGTTCACCTCCCATGCCCCCACAGTACAGGGCGCGTATCGAGGCATCACGTCCAATGCTAGAAAAGAGGGCGCGCGAACAATACGGCCTGAATCTGAACGTTGGACCATTTGGCATAGATAGTCGCCCCGCTCTCATTGCTGAAAAATATGCCGAAGCGCAGGGGAAGGGAGCCGCTTTCCATACAGCGGTTATGCAAGCGTACTGGCAGCAAGCCCGCTCGATCGATGAGAGGGCCGTATTGAAAGAAATCGCAGAGCAAGTCGGCCTCAGCAGCGAGAACTTTGATGATGTCCTGGCAAACCCCGCGTACGATGCGGCAGTATCAGCCGATGTTGAGCTGGCGAGTGAATACGGTATGACTGGCGTGCCCGCGCTCGTCTTTGCCGATCGGTACCTGGTAGTAGGAGCACAACCATACGAGGTTCTCAAGCAGGTCGTCGAGAAGATTCGCGCAGAAGCATAGCACGGAGACCACATGGAATGTAGAGTTGGCTGCGGGGCGTGTTGTATTGCCCTATCCATTTCATCAGCGATCCCTGGGATGCCGCATGGCAAGCCGGCAGGAGTTCGCTGTATTCAATTGACGAAAGACAATCGCTGTAAGCTCTTTGGCAAGCCAGAGCGCCCGGCAGTGTGTAACAAGTTACGCCCTTCTGAGGAGATGTGTGGCCATTCCTCACACGAAGCGTTCATCTATCTCACGTACCTCGAACGAGCAACGGCTCCTGAGACTTACCACAAGCTTTAGTGAGAGCGCCAATGTATTGCAAAACCATCATGAGTAAGAGGTAATTCTTCCTGATGCGTGCGTGAGCTTGTTTCCCGAGTTTATGCCATAAATCGCGGTCTTGTAAGAGCTTGAGAGTAGCCCTGGCGCACGCTTCGGTGTCATCGGCGATAAAGCCGTTACCCCCATCAATAATTTGCGTGCGTAAGCCCGTAACAGAGGTCCCGACAACAGGCTGATATTTTCACATCGCCCCAG
>JBGQJX010000147.1:0-9010 GCA_041499255.1 Ktedonobacteraceae bacterium
TCCCCATGCTTTACAGTTCGACGAGCACGGCTGGGGGCGTCTCCGAACTGTAATTCCTGGGCGTTAAGTACGATTCCGTTTGAGTCTACGTTGCTAATGTCTATGTATCTCAAAACATAGTTAGAATCGGTGTCTTCCGAGAGTACATCCGGATTTATCACAGCAACGTACTTTAATCGCTTCGCTTCCCAATGCGCAGGAATCTCCCCCAACCATCCTACACCCGAAGCCTTATAAGCAGGATAAGGCTTCCACTTCCCTGATAGCGATACAGTTGGAGTCAACTCTGTTTGAGTCATCCTGCCACCTCGCGTAACATTTCCAGGATATCCCGCTCCAATATCTTGATATCGGCCTCAATTTCCTCTAAGGGTCGTGGTGGCTGGTATTTGTAGAAATAGCGGTTGAAATTGATCTCGTAGCCTACTTTTCCAATCTCACCATCCTTCTGGTCGCGGATGGCCGCGTTAATCCAGGCATCCGATACATGTGGCTTGACTTCGCGCTCAAAGAATGTCCAGATATCTTCATTGAGGGGCACGTTTTCGGTATCGCGCAGTTCTGGATCAGGTTCAGGATGGCCGTCTTTGTCACGGCAGATTTCAGCGGTCTCGTCGCGCTCGGAAAGGGCCGCGAGAATAGCTTTACGGAGAGGTGGAGTTAACTTGAGACCGGCTCTCATAGCGGCTTTATTTAATTCTTTCTCGAATATAGCCCGATCCCTAAACATTGTGCCTGGCAGCGTCTTCAGCATGGAGAGAGTGGCCTGTTGCTGTTCGTGTCCTGCCGCTTCCTCGAACAATTTCTCCTGTGTTTTTTTCTTTTTGCTGGTGGCAAGGTCGGTAAAGGCTTTTTGCGTACTGAGCCTCTCTGTACGTTCTGGGCTGGCCTGGAAATTGAGCCGCAGGGGGCGTTCGATGGTGATTTTGCGATAGCCAAAATCGGTAGTACCAAATATCCTGGAGTATTCTCCATCTGTGAAAGATGAATCGATTTCGGTGATTCTTCCGATGTGTTCTTTCGAGATTTCGCGACGTTTGTCGCCCATGCTCTTGCGCATCTGCAACCAGAAGTCGGTGGCATTGATGAGTTGTACCTTGCCTCGTCTCTGCTCATCTTTGCGGTTAGTGAGTACCCAGACATAAGTGGAGATGCCTGTGTTGTAGAAAAGCTGCTCGGGTAGAGCTACGATGGCCTCAAGCCAATCGTTCTCCAGTATCCAGCGGCGAATCTCGCTTTCACCACTGCCAGCATCGCCAGTGAAGAGCGGCGAGCCGTTCATGACGATGGCTACGCGGCTTCCGCCTTTGTCGGGGTCCTGCATGCGAGCGAGCATGTGCTGGAGAAAGAGCAGTTGACCGTCGCTGATGCGAGGGGTGCCAGCGCCAAAACGACCGGCGGGGCCCCGATCTGCCTCAGCTTCTACAGCAGTCTGGTCCATTTTCCATTCTTTGCCGTATGGAGGATTGGTGAGTAGATAATCGAAGTGCTTGTCAGCGTGCTGGTCCTTTGAAAGGGTGCTGCCGAACTTGATGTTCTCCGCATCACGCCCATCGGCGCTCTTCATATACAGGTCGGATTTGCAGATTGCGAACGTTTCTCCATTTAACTCCTGGCCGAAGAGGTGAACCTCTGCTACCGGGTTAATTTCGATAATGCGCTCCTTGGCAATGGTAAGCATGCCACCAGATCCACAGCATGGATCGTAAACGGTGCGTACGATGTGGTTCTGTTTTAAAGCGTCCTGATCCTGCGCCAGCAGGAGGTTGACCATCAGGCGAATCACTTCACGCGGTGTAAAGTGCTCACCAGGGTTTTCGTTCAAGGCCTCGTTAAATTTACGGATGAGTTCTTCGAAGATATAGCCCATTTCAAGGTTCGGGACTATGTCGGGATGGAGGTCAATGTTCTTGAATTTTTCCAGTACCAGAAAGAGAAGGCCTGCTTCATCGAGCTTGGTGATGGTGTTATTGAATTCAAATTTTTCAAGCACTTCGCGCATGTTGTCGCTGAAGCCGTTGATATAGGCCTTCATGTTGGCGGCGAGGTGTGGCGCATCGCTCAGTAGGCGGTCGAAGTCATACTGCGAGGTGTTGTAGAAGGAGAAGCCTGAGGCTTTGCACAGTTGGGGGGCGAGGTTTTCCAGTTTGCCTTTTAGCCTGGCGTTGATTTCGAGAACGCGTTCTTTTGTTGGTTGTAGAACGCAGTCGATGCGGCGGAGTACTGTGAGTGGGAGGATAACGTCCTGGTATTTGCTGCGCTTAAAGGTGTCTCGAATGAGGTCTGCGACACTCCAGATAAAGTTGACCTTTTCGCTGAAGTTATTCATAAGCTTGTTACTCTCGGGCCCTTCCATCACTGCGTTCAGCAGGGGCTTTTCTTTCTTCGGGGACAGCTTACTACTGCGCCTGTCTACTGTCAAGCGAGAAGGAGAGAGGCTTTGTTAAATCATCACATTCATTGGAGAAGTTCTTCCATTTAAGTATGAACTATGAAGAGTCGTCACGTAACCTGGCTGATCTCCAAAAGGTTGCCGTCTGGATCGCGGAAGAAGCAGCGAATCTCTCCACCCCAGTCGACTGGCGGCGTCAAGAAGACGGCTCCCCGCGCCTTGAGCGTCTCATAGGCAGCGTGGCAGTCCGGCACCCGCAGCGTCAGCTCATGACTGACAGTATCGGGGTCCTGCGGTGGCGCAAATGTGACCGTGGGCTTGTCTTTGGTAGGCCCTCCGCCGGTCACCAGGAGCAGCCAGCTCCCCTGAAAAGTGAGGACGCACGAGGTGCCTCCATACTCGCGGTAGACCGTGGCTCCCAACACATCTCGATAGAACTGCCGCGAGCGGTCCATGTCGCTGACCACCAGCAGGTGGGTGAGGACAACCCCTTCCGTGGGAAATTCGGCTTGTGTCATCATTTGGCTCCTTTGAGCTATCTTTTTTTCATGCTCATGGCAGTATACCTCACTTGATGCCCATTTTCCTGGTTAAGAAAGCCTCTCATACCCCTGGCCCAGAAGTACCAATAGATGAGAGAATACTATAGCTTAGAAACCGCCTCTTTGCGCTTGTCAGCACGTTTCATCTTGTATAATGACAAGCGCTATACCGTAATAGCGTTATCCTATAATACGTCGAGAAGAGCAACAGCGTGGACGTATTAGAAAGGACTACCAGTGTTCCGAAAAACTGCTATTCGTTGGTTAGCCGCGTTAGCGTTATGTGTGGTAGCCGGCGGTGCAATGTCGTCGTTCGTAGCCTGGGCTGCGAATGCTGCTTCAACGGATCGGGGTACGGGCCTTGTAATCTTTTTGCCAGCCCACGGAGAACGATCTCTCGTAGGAGCATCCTATTTAGAACCAACCCCCCCGGTAAACCCTGTCATGACATCACACGGCTGGTGGGGGTACTGCTGCACAGGCGACCATAGTACGCACAATACAGGGTCGGTTCCATTGCTGGCTCCCTGGGGTCCACCGCCGATTACGACCAACACGACCGCCATCGAGCGGTACTTATTTAACCAGATTAACCACGACCGCGCGATCCGTGGTCTGTATCTCTATAGCTGGAACGCTACACTGGCGAATGGCGCTCGCCTGCATAGTTGGAATATGTCCCATTGCGGGTTCAGTCACTCCTGCCCGGATGGGGATAGCGCTTTTGGATGCATGCGTATCACTCACGAATTCCCGCAAAACAACGATTGTGGCGAGGCTATCTCCGCTACAGGAAGCAATGGGACACTCTCGAATGAAGAGGCGGGGATAGGGTCGATTCAAGAAAGTATGGTGAACGAGCCAGACAGCCCAAGTAGCTGGCATCGTATTCACCTCACCTCGCAAACGCTCCATAGTGTGGGAGTAGGTGTCTACGTCACACCAGATGGTTGGGTCTACGCTACTGAAGATATGGTGAGTTGAGGCGCCAACAGCTCCAACCAGCCTGGAGGAGAATCAGAAAGAAAAGCTGATATGTTTGCAGCGGCGCTGCAAACATATCAGCTTTTCTTATTTGTTTATTTGTCGCGTTCACCCATAGTCAACGCTGCCTGGGCGGCGGCCAGCCTGGCAACGGGGACGCGATAAGGCGAGCAACTGACGTAATCGAGGCCAACCATGTGGAAGAACTCGATGCTATCGGGGTCGCCACCGTGCTCACCGCAGATGCCCAATTCCAGGGTGGGGTTGGCTTTCCGACCGTTCTCTACCGCCATGCGGACGAGCTGGCCGACGCCGTCGCGGTCGATCGTCTGGAAGGGGTTGAAGGGAAGAATCTTGACTTTCTCATCCGCGCCTGGCTCCTCAAGGCCATCGACGTATTTGAGCAGGAATTTGCCCTCGGCGTCGTCGCGGCTGAAACCAAAGGTGGTTTGCGTCAGGTCGTTGGTGCCGAAGCTGAAGAACTCGGCTACACTGGCAATCTGCCCGGCGGTCAGAGCTGCGCGCGGCAGTTCGATCATGGTGCCGAATTTGTAGGCGACGGCCTCGCCGCCTACGCCAGCAATTTCTTTGGCCGCTGCCTCCAACTGGCGGCGCACCTCTTTCAACTCGTTGACATGTCCAACCAGGGGAATCATGATCTTGGGATGGATTGTCTTGCCCTCTCTGGCCACTTCGAGGGCGGCTTCGAGGATCGCGCGCGTCTGCATGATGTTGATCTCGGGGAAGAGCAGTCCCAGGCGGCAGCCACGCAGGCCGAGCATGGGGTTCATTTCGCGCATGGAGCCAACTTCATCGAGCATCTTGCGTTTCTCTTCGAGTTCCTGCGGATTTTCTCCATTGGTCTCCAGGCGGGTAACATCGACCAGCAGTTCTTCGTAGGAAGGCAGGAATTCGTGCAGGGGCGGGTCGATGAGGCGGATGACCACGGGGTAGCCCTCACCCGTATTGGGATCGACCATGGCCTCGAAGATGCCTTTGAAGTCGCTGCGCTGGAAGGGGAGCAGTTGATCAAGGGCTTCCTGTCGCTCTTCCTTGCTCTTGGCGAGGATCATCCTTTGCACGATGGGCAGGCGTTCCTGCTCCATGAACATATGCTCGGTGCGGCAGAGGCCAATGCCCTGCGCGCCGAAGGCGACCGCGCGTATGGCATCGCGGGGATAGTCGGCGTTGGCCCAGACGCCAAGGCGGCGGTACTGGTCAGCCCATCCCAGCAATTTTTGCAGGTCGGTCTCTCTGGAGTAGTCGGCTTCGACGGTCTTGATGATGCCTGCAAAGACTTCACCGGTGGCGCCATCGATCGAAATATCGTCGCCTTCGCGGAGAACGAAACCGGAGTCAACGGCGTAGAAGAGATGCTCCGCTTCGCTGACGCGGATGCCTTCGCAGCCCGCGACGCAGGGCAGGCCGAGTCCGCGAGCGACCACTGCCGCGTGACTGGTAGCGCCGCCACGGGCCGTGAGAATGCCCTTGGCGACCAGCATGCCGTGGACATCATCGGGACTTGTCTCCGGGCGGACCAGCACGACGGGCACGCCAGCTTTTCCCTGCTCTTCGGCGCGGTCCGCGTCGAAGACGGCCTTACCGGTGGCGGCTCCAGGTGAGGCGTTCAAGCCCTTCGCCAGCAGACGTCCCTCCTCTGTGGCCTTTCTCTTCTCGTTTTCGTCGAAGCGTGGCAGCAGTAATTGATAGACCTGGGTGGTGTCGGCCCGTTTGACGGCCTCCTGTTCGGAAATCAGACCTTCTGCGACCATATCGACCAGGATTTTTATACCGGCCTGGGCGCTGCGCTTACCCGAACGAGTTTGGAGCATGTAAAGGCGGCCATTTTCAACCGTAAATTCCAGGTCTTGCATGTCATGGTAGTGCTTCTCTAAGAGGTGAGCGTACTCCTGGAACTGTTTGTAGACCTCGGGGAGGTCTTCTTGCAAGCGAGAGATTTTCGAAGGCGTGCGGATGCCGGCTACGACGTCCTCGCCCTGGGCATTGAGCAGGTATTCACCGTAGAGCTGCTTCTCACCTGTGGCGGGGTCGCGGGTGAAGGCGACGCCGGTGCCGCTATCGTTGCCCATGTTACCGAAGACCATGCTCTGAACGTTGACGGCGGTACCGAGATTGTGTGGAATCTTATTGAAATTGCGGTAGTCAATGGCGCGCTTGTTATTCCACGAGGCAAAGACGGCCTCGATAGCTTTTCGTAACTGCTGGTAGACATCGGTGGGGAAGGGTTCGCCGGACTGGCGTTCGGCCACCTGTTTGAACTCGACGACCAGCTTTTTGAGTTCAGCGGCGGGTATTTCGGCATCGGTTTTGACGCCAGCGCGCTCTTTATATTGATCCAGGATATGTTCGAAGTCAGCGGGGTCAGTGTTCAGGACGATTTTGCTGAACATCTGGATGAAGCGGCGATAGGCGTCGTAGGCGAAACGCTCGTCCCTGGTCAGTGTTACCAGGCCCTGGACGGTCTCATCGTTGATGCCGAGGTTGAGCACGGTATCCATCATACCGGGCATAGAGAACTTTGCGCCTGAGCGCACGGAGACGAGTAGAGGATTCTCTTTGTGGCCGAAGCCTTTGTCCGTCTGCTGCTCAACGATCTTCAATGCTGCCAGCGCCTGCTCCCACATCCCCTGTGGGAATTGCTTACCGGAGTCGTAGTAGGCGTTACAGACTTCCGTGGTAATGGTAAAGCCGGGAGGGACTGGTAGTCCCGCGTTGGTCATTTCGGCCACGCCCGCGCCTTTGCCGCCAAGCAGCTCGCGCATGTTAGCGTTGCCTTCGCTAAAGAGATAGATCCATTTGCGCGGTGACTGTTTGACCGCGTCTTCTAACGCCGAGTGTGTAATCTGTTGTGTCAAAATATCCTCCCAAACATGCTGCGGTAGGTTTTATTGTTCGAAAAAATCGAATTTTCGCTGCTCTCCATCCTTATAGGAGAGAAGGGAATGTGGGGACACCCATAGGGCTGCGCCCGGTTCCTCACATAGGGACTGCCGCCTAATAGTCCTGCCAGTACGAAATTATTGGCCGAGGACAATGCCTCTGGCCCAACGCATTACTTGACGAGCACTTTTTACATAACTATTGGCCTGATCTGCATTGATCACTTCATCGGCCTCTTCTGGTGGTGTATCGACATAAAAGGCTTCAGGGTGAAATGGCGACAGGATGGCCATCTTGTTCTGAATATCCTCTGGTGCGCCCACCGTCGCGCCGAGTGTGCGTAGATCATGATCGTACATGGATCTGCGGCCAAAACGGAGTAGACTGATTGATTGTGCGGCCTTCTCTGTTGCCTGATTGCAAAAGTCTGCGCAGGCAAAATGTCTTCCCAGGCTGAGTTCCAAAGCCGCGGTCGCCATGTCCTGCGCGGCCTCCGCGTATAAACCTATCGCGCCCTGTAGATCGCCGTCCGGTTGGTTGGCCAGGTAGGCAGCCTCTTTTGGTGGCGCGGCAGGTAAAACTGCAGGCTGGTCGAGACTCACTCCCTCGGTTAACAGTCGTTCTATATCTTCGTCATGACCGTCGCCGGGGTTAGCAGAGTTGTCCGTTTGTCTGTGTGACATACTATATGATCCTTAGGGCGATCTTCCCAGCCGGGTGTGACCGCCCTGGCCGAGGGCGACCACGAGGGTCGCCCCTACAATTCACGGTGGCATTTCGATCAAGTAAGGTGTCTCTCGATGGCGTTTGTGCTTTTTAGACACCGTGTTTATATTATTCCCGTAAGTGCTTTGTGTCAATGCTTAAAGGTAAAGAGGTTATTAGAAGTTAGGAGAAGGATATATTCGGGAGAAGAACTGATGAAAGAACCTACCCCTCCTAGTAGAGTGTTTAGGGGTGTTCTGGTGTGTCTAGGTATCTGGTGGCTTCTGTCTTTCCTCCCTACGCCTTATGAATTCGTCGAGAGCAGTGGAACGGATACGGTATTCTCTTCCTACGTCGATAGCCGCCAAGTCCCCGTTCCGTATCCACTTCCTCACCGTTCTAGCATCTACCCGTAGTTTGCTAGCTACTTCCTCAACGGTATATATCTTTTCTTCCATGCGCTTAGACCTCTTCATGTGGCTTTATTCCTCAGTCTAGCACACTAAGCAAGACGACATGTAGGTATGTCAGTGTTGACATGAGTATGTATATTCATGTAAGATACCTTGAGAGTATGTACAAGTATATCAGATACAGGAGGTAGGCACAAATGGCTGATGTAACAGTAGATACCGATGAGGTTTCCAGAGATGAGCCTTTAGGTTACCAGGACGGTCAAAGAACCGCTAAGGCTAACCCTTACCTCAGTGGGAGAGGGTTAAAGACTGTCGGACACCGTAGGCAAGAGGATGCTAGTCGCGCACTTAATCTGAACAAGAGGTTATTTCTAAAGGGCTTCAAGAGGGGGTATCGGGATGAGTTGGCAGGTACCGCACAACCACTGCCTGAAGAGGGGGAAAGCTCATGAACCAATTAGAGAAGCGAGCATTAGTTCGAGGACTAGAGCGGGCTTATCCCCGCTTTCACGTAGAGGGATGTCACGGCGGCATTAGAATAGGTTATGTTACCCCATTTGGTGGTGTGAGCCCGCCTAGGGAGCGGGTTCGTTGGGCGTGGATACAGGACTCTACGTGGGGGGCCATGGTAGAGCAAGCGGGTATGTTCGCTAATAGTTGGGGCTTTCTACCGGTAGGGGTTATATCGCGTCCAAACATTCCTCAAGCTGAAGAAAGACCACTTCCCCCCTCATCCTAGTCGGTGGGGAATGAGACTCACCTCATTCCCCTACTGATATAATCGCGCTAGAGAAGAAGATAGCAAAAATGTTGCTGGCCTTCACAGGTACAGCAGGAGTAGTTTTTGTTGCCCTTTATCTTCTCACCATTCCTATGCTGCATCGTTTGCCAAAGCAAAGCCATGGTCACCGTGGCTACGCCCGTTCACGCACGTGGGATCGTCAATTGAAAATATCAGAAGGGATATGGTGGCGCGGCGCGGAACTGCCTGCACAGGTAAAGCGGTTGGGAACACGTAACGAAAAAAACAAGAACGGCAATCTTTCCTTGATGAGCTTTTCTTCAAGAGA
>JBGQJX010000148.1:0-8998 GCA_041499255.1 Ktedonobacteraceae bacterium
GGACGAATGGTGCTTGTCCTGCATTAACGTTGGACAAGTACCGATTTGACTAAATTGACGCCAAAATGATAGCCAATTTCATGATAATCTTTGATAGACCAGAAGGCCAGTTCACATTTCTTGCCCACCTCGATGCTGCCGATTTGATCATGCAGTGCCAGCGCGCGCGCGCCGTTGATCGTCGCAGCCGTCAGCGCCTCTTCAAGCGACATGCCCATTGAGGACATCGCCAGCCCCAGGATCATCTGCATATTTTCGCAATAGGATGTTCCCGGATTAAAGTCCGTGGCCAGGGCAACGCTTAGCCCATGATCCAGAAAACGCCGCGCCTGGGGATAAGCACTGCGTAATGTGTATGAGCAACCGGGCAGCAACGTTGCCACGACACCAGCTTCGCGCAGCGCATCCAGGTCGGCGTCGCTGGCGTGATCGAGGTGATCGGCTGAGACAGCGCCCAGTTCCGCCGCGAGCGCAGCTCCGCCAGACGGGCTAAGCTGGTCAGCATGTATCTTCAGTTGATAGCCCAGTTCTTTTGCCCTGCTGAGGACGCGCCTGCACTCTTCAAGCGTAAAGGCTTCACGCTCACAGAAAACATCACAGAATCGTGCCAGTCCTACAAAAGAGGGCAGCATCTCCTCAATAACCAGGTTTACAAAGTCATCGCGTTGGTCGCGATACTCGGGCGGGACAACGTGCGCGCCCAGAAAGGTTGGTATGACTCGCACCTGGCTATTTTGGTATACAGGGCTTTCCTCCAGCGCGTTGAGATTATTGATGATACGCAGGCAGGCCTCTTCAGTAACCTTATCCAATCCATAGCCCGTTTTTACCTCTACCGTCGTTGTGCCATAGGTGCGCAATTTATCTATTCTGGCTTTGGCCAGTTCCAATAATTGATTGGTATCAGTGTTGCGGGTGGCATTCATGGTCGTGAGGATGCCGCGCCCCTGCGCAAGGAGCTCTCCGTAGCTAACGCCGGAGCGGCGCAGGTGAAATTCTTCAGCGCGATCTCCCGCGAAGACCAGGTGGGTATGTGAATCGACCAGGCCGGGAGTGATTACCGCTCCCTGAGCATCGACAATAGTGATACCGTCTTGTGAATCGCCTGCTCTGTGCTGAAACAAAGGTTCTACTTCGTCATCAGGACCAATCCAGGCGATGTTCCCGTCATGAACAGCCATAGAAGCGTGTGGTATGACCTGTAGGGGTCCGCTTGCCCCTCGGATGGGTTGTTGCGCAACGGTAACCAGTTGCCCAATATTGTGAATGACCATGTCGGCCTGAATCCGTGGTTGTGCTGGATCTGGCATTGTCGGTCGGCCCTCCTTCACACTCTTTATATTAAAACGTTATAACACAGTTCTAAGATGTAGTCGAGTGGCACCGCTTCACAAGATATTTGAGATGTCTGGTTAACTCGCGAATTCGCTTGCTCAAAGGCCATGGATTTGTTACACTGTCATAAGGCAAGGGCCTATTTCAATGTTGGAAGTGTAGAAGGAGTATTGTTGGTATGCGAGCGACTGATGATGGCAGCGTCAAGTACGCTGCTGTATTGCGCCTTTTACAGTCCTGGAAACAGTTGCCGGAAAGCGACCTCTCACGGATGCTGCGACAATACTATCTTGTTACCGATGATTTTCGCGAAATGGAAGATCAAGGCCTACTCACCATGACGTTCATTGGCGATGAATATATCATAACTGGCACTACGCTAGGACGACTCTGGTTAGAGCAATATAGCAATGAGGAGAACAACCATGCCGTATGATGAAGATGAGGAAGAGGCGTTTCCCTATAGTACCATTGGCACCGACGTCGCGAAGAGGATGATCGAGGCTGGTGCGTATGTCATCGATGTACGACAACCAGATGAGTGGTTTCGTGGCCATGTGCCTGAAGCTCAGTTAGTACCACTCAATGGAATCTACTCCTTTGGCAAGGCGCTCAAAGACCTGGGTTTGCCTGAGGAGAAAGATGTGATATTTGTCTGTGCTTCTGGTCAGCGTAGTGCATCCGCGTCAGAAATTGCCCTGGTTGCAGGCCTGAAAAAAGTATATAATTTGGCAAATGGTATGAATGGATGGGTTGCTCGACGTTACCCCATCGCACGGTAACAAAACGTCATCCCCCGACTGGCGCCAGGAACGTGTGCTGGTCAGATTGAGAGGAGTATTCTAATGCCCCTACTAGAAGGAAAAAAAGCCCTTATTTTTGGTATTGCCAATCACCGGTCAATTGGTTGGGCCATAGCGCAATCGCTCGCCGCGGAAGGCGCTCAGCTTGCATTCTCGTACCAGGAACGCATGGAAAAGTATGTGCGCGAACTGGCTGCAAAGATTCCTGGTACCGAAGTGATGGAGTGTGACGTGCAGAGTGATGAGCAACTCGATTCGGCTTTTGAACGGGCGGGCGAAATCTTTAATGGCGAGCTCGATATCCTGATCCATTCGGTCGCCTATGCTCCTCCGCGCGAACTGGAGAACCCGTTCTACGAGACGAGCCGTGAAGGCTTTCACACAGCTCTGGATATCAGCGCTTATTCAATTATACCGATGGCAAAGCGGGCCATGCCGATGATGCAGGCGCGCGGCGGCGGCAGTATACTCACGCTGACCTACATGGCAAGCGAGCGCGTGGTGCCCAAATATAACGTCATGGCCGTTGCCAAGGCCGCCCTGGAGTGCAGCGTGCGTTTCCTGGCCTACGAATTGGGAGAGTACAATATTCGCGTCAACGCGATTTCTGCGGGTCCACTCAACACCCTGGCTGCTCGTGGCGTCTCTGGCTTAACCCATTTTCGCGAGCAGATGAATGTTGTAGCCCCATTGCGTCGTAACATTGAGCAGAGCGAGGTGGGTGATGCTGCTCTCTTCCTCTGTAGTCCCCTGGCTCGCGCGATGACCGGCGAGATTATGTTTGTCGATGCTGGTTACAATATCATGGGATTTGGTGGCACAAAGTAGCACACCACGTTACTCATTATTGCTCTATTCTGCGGCTGGTGGGCGGTGGGGGAGCAGGCTCTCCGCAGATACTACAGTAGCGCGCGTTCGAGCGATTCATGTGCCCACAAGGCCATGGCCGCAGCGTTCCAGAAACAACTGTCTGTATCGATGACGATGATGGCTGGACAGGCTGTTGCGTCCTGGGAGGCGCGCCAAAGGCCACCATGGCATCATCCAATGACGAAGCTTGCTTCTGCTGTACCTCCGCAGGGTTCGCCCCTTTCTGAGCAATGGCAGCAAGGCGCGGTTCCTGTGATGCCGCTCCCGCCCTTCCTGAACTGGTTGTGGTTGATTTCTTGCCGCGACGGAAAAACGCCATAAAGAGCAGCGACAGTAAGAGGAGCAGTAGAACTATGCCGCCAATAGTCAATGCATAAGCTCCGATGGTATTTGTTGAGGATGTATTCGCTGTTGGCGTAGGCTGTGGTGATACATTCTCTGTTCTGGCCTGTTGCTGCGAATATGTCAGGTAGGGTGTGACTCCTTTGAACAGGGGATATATTTCGGCGATCTGCGCAAATTCCCGCTGGGCTTTATGCCAGTGCCCGCTAGCGTTGGATGCATAATCGTTGAAGGCCTGGCTCCATGCTTTCTGGAAAGCGCCAGGAGAGGTATCCAGGTTAAGCGCCTGTACCAGTTCGCGAGCGCTGTTGCTCGCCTGTAAAAAATTGGTGCCGCCTGGAGAGTTAGAGCTAACCAGGCCAAAGCTCACAATACCCACTACGCTCCCGTTGCTGTCCAATGCTGGCCCGCCGCTATCGCCATGCTCAACGTTGCCTCCGACCTGAATTACTTGCGCCCCGGCGTCCGTTGTTTTGATGGAACTGACATTGATAGTATTGACCGAAGCGGTCAGAAGATCTGTTGGCCTGGTGCTGACATCCCCGTTGCCTGGGAAACCAATAATCGTCAACTGATCTTGCTGCTGAACATTCGTCGAATCGCCTAGCTGAACACCTGGCATATCATTCAAACTAACATGGATAATAGCCACGTCTTTTTCGTTGAATGAACTCTCTTTTTCGATGCGGTCAACCGCGGCGTGTATCTGAAACGGCAGGCTTGAAAAATCTGGCGCGCTTAGTGGACCAGTATAGCTCGTATTGAGAAAAACTTCGCTCGAGGCCGGATCATAATTTGGCGTTGAAGCCAACTGCCCGCTCCTGAGTTCCTGGTCTACTTGATCCATAGTGGCCTGGGAACCAGGTTTGGCGTTTAAGTTGATATACGCGGCCACGTCTTTTGCCGCCTGATCATCAAGGTACTGGCTTAAGGACTGGTCGTGAGGGGGATTGACTACGTGGTCCGCGGTCAGAATATCGCCATGAGCGGAGATGAACGTGCCGCTGCCCGATAATTGCAGCGGATAACTGTTGCCTGTGCCTTGAGGGAAAGTCACGCTGCTGGTCTGAGAAAATTTCACAGACAGGTGACCGCCAAGTGTGGTGATAATGCGCACTACTGCTGGCTCGGCGATATCTACCGCGCGCACAACAGGATCAGCCACGTTACCGCCTGGCTTGCTACTGGCGAAAGCAGTCGTCGTCGTAGTTTGTGCTGTACCAATTATGAAAAGACACGCCAATCCACATACTAGCAGTAAACGGGATGACCAGCGTGCTAGACGTGATAGTGTGCCTGTATATCCTGATCCATACATATGTAGCATCTTGCCTTTGGTTATAAGTGAAAAGCTTTGTTGGTCTCTTACATCATATCACATATATATACGGAAATACGTTCCCCGGGTAAAGTAGGTTGTACTCATCTATAGTGCCTTTTTATTTCAGAAGCATATATCTTTCCAACTGTTCCCGCATTTTGTTCTAACCACTGGCTCAAGCGCGTATGTCCTGTTGGAGCGTTCTGTGAAACCAACAGATTTGCCATCAACCCCTTTATTTCATCCTGTGTGATTAGCACATCCCCAAGCAGCGGCTCAATGAGCTTCGCCAGATAAAAGGCGAGGCCAGGATTGACATGTGGAAACAACACGTTGCTACGACCAAGTTTCGCTGCTATCAGCCGCACCAGTTCCTCGAAGGTGAAAATGTCCGGTCCAACAGCGTCAATGATACTGTTTTCTTTAGACTGCCCAGCCAGCACTACAAGGTCCGCCATGTCCTCTACATACATTGGCTGGAGCTGGTAGGTGCCTGACCCAAAGATGGGAAAGACGGGGAAGTGCCTGAGTAGCCAGGCGATATTATTGATGAGGATATCTTCCGTACCAAAGATGACCGTTGGCCGGATGATCGAGTACGATAAGCCAGAATTGATAAGCGCCTGCTCCAGTATGGCTTTGCCCTTGAAATAGGGCAGCCGTGATGTTTCAGCCGGATTGGTAATACTGATATGTACCACGCGCTGAATGCCTGCTTCTTTGGCCGCGTCGAACAGTATTTTAGTGTTGGCCACCGCCTGCTCAAAGGAGGTCGAGCCATGCGCAAAGCGTATCCAATAGGTATTATAGAGCGTCGTTACTCCTTCCAGGCTTTTCGCCAGTGCTGCGGGATTATCAAAAAGAAAAGGATAAACGCGGACCTGTTCTCCAAAGGGATTTGGGTTATTAGGGTGTCCGGTGAGCGTGCGAACCCGTTTCTCCATCGCCAGGAGACGGCGTGTAATGTATTTTCCGGTATAGCTGAATGCTCCTGTAATGACGTTTACTTCGTTTGTTGCCATGCTTGATGCTTCCTCCCTTTATTCTGTAACCTTTGAGAGAAGCATACTTAAGCGACGTAGCAAGAGTAAGGGTGTTGGCACATGGATTTGTGTGCTTTTCAATTGAGCCAACTTCCTCTGCTCTTTGCCGAAAATCTCAGTAAATCTCCATACCAAATATCGTGTAACATGTTACAGGATATAATACTGATAGAACAAAAACATTTCATATAAAAAAGAAACACCGCTATGAAGACATCTACGAAAAGACAACAATTTAATACCGGCTTTCTTGCTGGCCTCGGGGCGGGCATAATCGCTACTTGCTTCATGCTGATCCTCAATCAGGCCCTGGGAGGCATCTCGTTACCAGAGGTGTTTGGATCATTTCTTACCGCGCTCATGCCCGCCTCCATGTTTGATTATTTGCATCAACTTATCGGCGGAGATGCCAAACACTACCTGTTCTACGGTATTATCGTGGGGCAGTGTCTTGTCTTTGCATTGAGCGGGGGACTATATAATCTCTACCTGGCGAGAGCGATACATGTTGCCGCGGCGAAAGAATTCTATAAAAGTGAAAAACAGCGAGGGGATAGAGAGGTTGCTCCTGCTGGTGGACAACTTGAATTCTACCAGGGATTGATACTGGCTTTTATACTCTGGCTGCTGGTCGGTTTTGTGCTTCTTCCGCTGACGGGCGCTGGCATCTTTGGGACAGGTCTCGCTATTGGCTTTAACAACACGCTGGTGAGTCTCGCGGCAGTAGGCGTGGTGTATGGCCTGCTTTTTGTGTCTATGCAGAACTGGCTTGCGGCTCGTGGTCGTAAAGAGAAGGCATCTCCAGGTGTCGAAGAAGCAGGGAAGGGGCTGACACGGCGCACAGTGATCACACGCGGCTTGATTATAGCTGGCGTTGGGCTGCTGGGCTTTGGGGCATGGCGATTTATTACTCAGGGTGTGAGCGGCGTCGCTGCGCCTGTAGCTAAACTGATCCAGAACTATAAACGAAAGATCGTGCCGCCGCCGGTGCCGGATTACGGGGAAATTCATCCGGCACGATTTCTCTCGCCGGAGATTACCTCAAATGACCAGTATTACGTGGTTTCCAAAAACCTCTTCTCTGACCCCACGGTCGACAGTAGTAACTGGCACCTGACGGTTGACGGAGACGTTAGGACCCCTTTCACGTTGAGTTACCAGGAGTTGCTTACCCAGCCAATGCAGCGGCAATACGAGTCCATGATGTGCGTCAGCAACGAGGTTGGCGGTCCATATATGAGCAATGCCCTCTGGGAAGGTGTGCGCTTGAAAGATTTGCTTGAGCGCGCGGGGGTCAAAACGGGCGCCGTCAAAATTGTCTTCTACGCGGCGGACGATTATAGCGATAGTATTCACCTGGATAAGGCGCTGGAACCCACCACTCTGCTGGCTGTGCGTATGAATGGGGCGACGTTACCGCAGGGTCACGGCTTTCCCGTGCGTATGCTGGTGCCGGGCATCTATGGTATGAAGCACTGCAAATGGCTGAAGCGTATCCAGGTTGTGACGCAAGATTACCAGGGTTACTGGCAAGAGCGTGGCTGGAGCGATCCCGCGCCCATTCGCTTGACCTCGCGCATCGATACCCCCCTGATTGGCTCGAATGTTCCCGTCAGCCAGTTGACATACGTTGGCGGTGTCGCCTTCTCAGGCAACAAGGGCATCTCCGAAGTGGATGTCAGCCTTGATGGGGGCACCAGCTGGCAACTCGCAACCCTCAAACGACCGCTCTCCAACCTCACATGGGTGCTCTGGGAGTATCCGTGGCAACCAACCTCCCGCGGCTCCTATACTCTCATGGCGCGAGCCGTGGATATGGAAGGAAATGTGCAAGACCCCAACGTGGAACCGCCCGCGCCAAATGGGTCATCCGGCTATCATACCATTGATGTATCCGTTGTATAATCAGGCAATTTGTTTTTCTTTGCTAATTTCGTGCAAAAAGTGTCCGTTTTAGCCTCTGCCATTGATTGTAATAGTGGAGGCATCTCAAAGCTAGAGAGAAAACGGACGAGAAAGACCTTGTTTGAGCGGATAAGGCCAAAATGGTGATGGATGTCCAGGCGGTTGAGAGTCTACGGGCGAAGGATGCACAGGCCTTCTGTTCACTGATCGAACGGCTGCAGCAGCCTATTACTGCATATTTGCACCGCCTGGTAGGCAACCGTGAAGTGGCCCTTGACCTTGCGCAAGATACCTTTTTACAGGTATATAAAGAGATTGAGAAGACATCTCCAGACCTCTTATTAGACGCCTGGATCTATCGTATTGCCACAAATTATGGTCTCCGCTACCTGAACCGTAAACGATTGCGCCACTTTGTCGGGCTGGACGATACCTCCTGCCCTGAAGACTTCAACAGCCGTTTGATGGTCCCTGGACCAGAGAGTCAAGCGGAAACGCGCGTGCTTGTGCATGAAACGCTTTTGAGAATGAAACCGCAGGATGCCGCGTGTTTGCATCTCCATTACGGGAACGGTTTTACCTATGAAGAGATCGGTCATGTATTAGGCATGACGCCAGAAGCTGTACGTAAACGCGTCGCGCGCAGCGTGGAAAAATTCCGCGCTCTGTATGAGACGCCGATTCAGATAAATAGTAATTGCAGGTAAGGTAGTTGATCTATGCCAGGACAAAAGCGGGTGTTAAAGGATATAGGTACGATCGGGGCAAGGGTGCATCCAGATGATAGCGCACTGCTTACCTATATCGATCTGCCATTTCCTGATAAAGCAAGGTCGAATGTGCACCAGCACGTCGCTCAATGCGAGCCGTGCCAGATTCGCCATAGTGAGCTGAAACGTACCGCCGATCTGCTTGCTGAAACACTGACACACTTTGATGAAGTGCAGTATTATCCCACGCTGACGGAGAAAGTGTTACAGTCTATCGATAATCCCACCGCTGTTCGCCTGAAGCGCCGGAAGGAGCGGCTGCGGAAAAACCCGGCGCTGGGACCTGCTCTCGGCGTGGTAAAAGCAGTGGTTCTAAATCCCCTTCTTCCGGTACTGCCTTTGTTGAGTACAAGACAGCGGAAACCAAGGAATCTGGCAATGGCATCGATACCAGTTCTGGCTATTCCTGCCGTGCTGTTCCTGGTATTGCTGGCGGTGTTCGTCGTATTGGCTTCCGACACTGAGAACTTCAAATACTTTCAACCTGATAATGTGACGAGCACCAGTCAGGCGCAGTATGTTCAAACGATAGAGTCACACCCGTCTGTTATGCCCACAGCGAAACTGTTTAAAGAGCTCCCGGGTAGTCCGGTACCTACAGTGACAGCC
>JBGQJX010000149.1:0-8998 GCA_041499255.1 Ktedonobacteraceae bacterium
CGCCCGCGATACGCATGTACCAGCGCAGCGCCGTGACTGAGCGCCCGGTAACGGTGACGGGCGTGGAAGTGGTGGCAGTTACGCTGCCTGGATTCTGTGAAACCGACATGGAAGGTCCTCCTTGAAGAGTGAATAACTTTCAGCAAACACACGTTCGCTGTACCTGCTTCAAGAGTATCCGCAGAGGTTTCCCAGCGGGTAGGGGAGACTCTCCCAATCTGGCGAGGAAATATTCCCAATATATTCCCAAATTTTCTGGGATTATTCCGGAACCATATTCTGAGACCATTCCTTGATTGTGGTATACTGACGATGTTTTCCAAATCACACCGGCACTGCTGTTCAGAAAGGAACATCGCCATAAATGAATAATCAATTGAACCTGCCACCCAATTATTTCTACCATCAACTCTCCAACGGCCTTGAAATGGTCGGTCAGTATATGCCCAGCCTGAATTCCATTACCCTCGGCTTTCAGCTTGAAGCGGCCATAATTCATGAACCGGAAGAGAAGCAGGGCCTCGCGCACCTGTTTGAATATATGCTCTTTCAGGGAACGAAGCTGAAGGACGCGCGAGCATTGAACGAGGCCTTCGAGTCCCTGGGAGTGCGCAAGGGAACAAGCACCGGCTGGGAGACGGCGCGGGTGCTGGCTCAGATGGTCAACACCAAATTTGACGCGGCACTGCCCCTGATGCAAGAAATATTGCTCACCCCGACCTTCCCCAGGGATGATCTGGAGCAAATGCGCAGCGTCGTGTTACAGGAGATTCGCCGGCGCGACGATGAACCGATGAGCCGCATCTTTGACCTTGCGCGCGCCAGCTTTTACCGCGGGACAGCCTTTGCTCGTCTATCCCTGGGCACAACGGAGAGCGTCCAAACATTGCAAAGAAAGGACTTGCGCGATTTCTGGAAGGCACGCTATCAACCAGATAACGTTCTTTTCGCGATCGCGGGCAAGTTCGATTGGGATCATGTAGTTGAGCAGGTACAGGCGCTCTTTGGCGCCTGGAGTGGCCAGGCTCCTTCCTCGCCTGGGCAACTGCCATCTCCCGCCTCCAACATCACCCTCGAGCATCAGGAAGGCAAACAGGAGCACCTGGGATTAATGTTCCTTTTCCCCCATTACACCGACCCGGACTATTATGCCGCCCTGGTAATCAGCGAAATACTCGGCGGTGGCATGGCCTCGCGCCTCTTTGTCGAGGTGCGTGAGAAACGCGGGCTGGTCTATAGCGTCTCGGCTGGTCTCTCCGGCAACAGGAACATCGGCGCTATGCGTATCTACGCCGGCACAACTCCCGAGCAGGGGCATGAATGCCTGGAAGTTATCGTGAATGAGCTGCACAAGCTCGAGCAAGAAGGCATCACAGCCGATGAACTGGCACGGGCCAAAGTGCAATTGAAGAGCGAGAACGTCATGCGTGGCGAAGGTTCTGGCTCACGTATGGGAGCAATAGCGCATTCCTGGTGGCATGAACGCAAGCTGCGCACGATCCAGGAAGTGAAAGCTGCCATCGACGCCGTCACCGAGGAGCAAGCCCTGACTGTTCTGCGCCGCTTTTCCCCCTTCAGCGCCTTGACGGTCGCAGCTATTGGCCCCCTCGAGCAAGAGGCCCTGGTAGGGAAAACGTTGTAGGGGCGCAATTATCACTAAAATGGTATTACCCACTGCGCCAACCATTGATGGGTACGGTGATCGCGCACCCGAATAATAGCCTGGTGACGATAGATATGAACGGCGAAGGAAACCAACAAATCGGGATCATCGGGGAGGTACTCCAGGGTTGTGCGGTCAGCGCTGCGCCGTAAGCCACGGTGCCTGCCGGTATACCAGGGCGACATCACATTCAGATGCGTTATCGAGTGGTCGCCCACTGTTTCCGTGAAGACCAGCTGCGGCGAACCCCAACCCGAATGGGTATGCCCGCTAATATACAGCTTCGCGTTTTTATGCCGGGCCAGGATAGCCCGCACATCCTCTGAATTATCCACAAAGAAAAAAGGGTCCTGGGAGTCGTCGTCAAGATTGCGTTCAGGGTCGCGGTCAAGCACGGTGTCGCGTAACGGGCAGTGGGCAAAGACCACGGCATTGTGTTCGGGATGCTCTTCCAGGGCCTCCTCCAGAAAGACGAGCTCCTCCCGGGAGAAAATCACATGAGGACCTTCTCTCCTCTCACCCGGCTTATATGGAAAGGGCTGGTCAAGCATGATGCACGTGACATCGCCCGCCGTCCACGAGTAGCGCACGGGCTTTTCCCAGCACTTGCTGAACTCCGCGGCAGTATGCACCGTATCCTCTTTATCTTCGGGATGATATTCATGATTGCCGATACCCGGGTAGAATGGTGTTTTCCCCAATTGTGCCCCCAGGTCCATCTTTGCGAGCTTGTAATTTTGCGGGGCGCCCGTATCGACGATATCACCGGGGGAGGCACAGAAGGCGGGGAACCCTTCATCCAGCCAGAGCGAATTCACATCCTGAAACATAGGGGCCATGCGGCGTGAGTGGATGGCGTGCCACTCCTCGTAGGCCCGGTAGTGCAGGTCACCAAAGGCCCAGAAGTAGAGTAGCTCGCGGCTCTCATAATCCATAGCCTCCGGCGTTTGAATTTCATCCATCGTACTTATTTCTCCTCACTTTTTGTTTTCTTGTATTGTAGCGCAGGCATGTTAAAAAGATATGAAGAGAGGCCATCATCTGCTATAATAGTTTTTACCCCCTCAAATGGGAGGCGATACAAGATTTGAAAGCTAAACCACAATAAAACAAGGTTGGGCAGTATGTCAGAGCAGTCAGAGCAGCAGAAACAAACCGAACGTGACCAGGTCCTGGCCACCATAAAGACCGAGGGCGTGCGTTTCATCAACCTGGAATTTACCGATGTTGTGGGCATGGCAAAGTGTGTCACAATTCCTGTAGAGCAGTTCCCCGACTGCCTTACGCATGGCAAGTGGTTTGATGGCTCCGCACTGGAGGGATTTGCCCGCGTGGCCGAAAGCGATATGTATCTCTTTCCTGACATTGCCACATTTGCCATTGTGCCTGGATCGGCTCGTCCGCAGGTGGCCGCTGGCACAGGCGCCTTCACCGGCCAGGTCAATGAAGATGATGTTGTTGCCCGTGTTATCTGCGATGTACGTACGCCCGATGGCGAGCGCTTCGATGGCGACCCACGCGCAACCCTCTTGCATGCGCTGCAACTGGCAGAATCCATGGGGTATACTTTTCGCGCGGCTCCTGAGCTGGAATTTTTCCTGCTACAAATGGACAACAAGACTCCAACCCCGCTGCCCCATGACCGCGGAGGATACTTTGACCTCTCGACCGACCTGGCCGCTACCGTGCGCCGCCAGATGGTGCAAACGCTGCAGCAAATGCATATCAATATCGAGTCGAGCCATCACGAGGTAGCTGCCGGACAGCACGAGCTTGATTTCGAGACCGCCGGCGCGCTCTCCATTGCCGATGGATTGGTGACGACAAAGTATGTACTCAAGTCGATTGCCGCCCAGCATGGCCTCTACGCCACGTTCATGCCAAAGCCGTTTTATGGCGTCAATGGTTCTGGTATGCACATGCATCAACAGCTCATCGTAACTGCTACCGGCCAGAACGCGTTCGTTGATGAGCGAGGCGAGTACGGTTTGTCGGATGTTGGACGTTACTTCATCGCGGGGCAACTGGCTCACGCCCGCGCCATGTGCGCCATCCTCGCGCCGCTGGTAAATTCGTATAAACGACTGGTGCACGGTTTTGAAGCGCCTGTCTTTGTTAATTGGGGGCGCGTGAACCGCGAAGCCCTTATTCGCGTGCCGCGGCCCAGTTCCAATCGGCAGATGTCCGCGCGCATCGAATTGCGCTGCTGCGATCCCAGTTGCAATCCCTATCTTGCCCTGGCCGTTATGCTGCGCACCGGGCTGGATGGTATTCAACGCAGGCTGACGCTACCAGCGGCCATGGATGAGAGTCTCTTCCTGCGCGATGAAAATGAACGTCTACAGCGGCACACGCGCCTGCTTCCGGCAACGCTCGGCGAAGCGCTGGAGGGGTTACGTGAAGATTCCCTCGTACGCGAGACGCTTGGCGATTCGATCTACGAGGGGTTTCTTGAGGCAAAAACAATCGAGTGGAGTGACTACCGCACGCATGTCCATGCCTGGGAGCTTGAACGCTATCTCCCCGTATTTTAACTGCCCACGATGCTGCAAAAACCGTATTTCCTATTTATTGCTTTATCAACTTATTGCAGGTATACTGTTTACGTTTTAAGGTAGGGCTTGTAGTAAAATAGATAGTGTGGACGAGAGAAGCCTGGTAGGTCGAAGATATTTAGGGACAACTTGAGAAAAGAATAAAAAGGATACTTGTTTTAATGGCAAATCCAGATGAATCTTCACAACAAGAAAGCACGTATGTCATGGACGCCGAAAGCGGCGCCGAGATGGCCCGCCTCATCAATCAAGAGCGACTTATGACAAGGATTATGGGCGGGGTTTTTCCAGAACATCTTGATCTTTCCCATGTCTCTCGTATTCTGGATATTGGCTGTGGTCCTGGAGGCTGGGTCCTCGACGTGGCGTTTGAGCACCCTCAAAAAGAGGTTATGGGAATCGATATAAGCCAGCAGATGATTGAGTACGCGCGCGCTCATGCCCAGGCGCAGGGCTTGAACAATGCCAACTTCCAGGTGATGAACGCGCGAGAAAAACTTGCCTTCCCTGATGCTTCTTTCGACCTCGTGAACGCGCGTTTTATCAATCCATTCATGCTCAAAGAATCCTGGCCTGCGCTGATGAAAGAAGTTTTGCGGATTCTCCGTCCCGGTGGAACTCTGTTACTGACCGATACTGAATGGAACATTTCGAATAGTGCGCCCTTTGAGAAATTGGGTGAGCTGCTCACTCGCGCTGCATTCGTCAGCGGGCGAAGTTTTTCTCCTGATGGCCGGCATGTCGGCATTACACCGATGTTGGGGCGTTTTCTGCGTGACGCCGGCTTCGTCGATATTCACAAAAAGGCGCACGTCAACGAATTTTCTGCCGGAACTGATGAGTATGGCGATACCTACCAGAATCTTTTGATCGCCTTTCAACTGCTGGAGCCTTTCCTGGTAATGACGAAAGTGACGACGCCAGAGGATTATCAGGCCCTCTACCAGCAGGTGCTGGCGGAAATGATGCTCGATACTTTTTGCGCGCTGGGGTACTCCCTCACGGTCTGGGGCAAAAAGCCTGCATAACGCACTGCCTGCCTAATTTATTAGAGAAGAATATACCTGTTCGTACGCATCGAGCATCTGCTGCAAAGAAAAGTGGGCTTCGACATGCGCGCGGCAATGGATGCGTGGAATATCAATGAGGTCATCGACCAGCGCGGCGGCATGTGCGCGTTCACCTGGCTCAACCAGAAAGCCGGTTTCCCCGTGACGAATAACCTCTGCTGCCGCCCCCCGGCGGAAAGCGATCACCGGCGTACCGGTTGCCATGGCTTCGACCGCCGTCAAACCAAAGGGCTCATCCCACTCGATGGGAAAAAGCAGGCCTAGCGATTGACCCATAACTTTCCATAAAGCCAGCCGTTGAAGTAGGCCGAGGTAGGTTACGCGCCCACCCGCCCGCCGCAGTTTCGGCAGGACACGCTGCTCGTAATAACGGCGGTCATAGATGCCACCAGCAATCAAGAGACGATAGCCGGCCAGCTCGGCAATGTCGATAGCGGCTTCAACTCCCTTCTCAGGAGCTATGCGCCCGGCGAAAAGAAGATGTGGCTCTACAGGCGTTTTGGCAATGAAGGGGATGGCGTCCAGGTCAAGCCCGTTGTAGATCACGTGATCGATGGGGGTATAGCTGGCATAGGTTTCAGCGCAGGCATGGGATACTGTTGTCAAGGTAAGCAGGTGGTCCTGCTGGTGCAATACTTGCAGGGCAGCATTAATTTCTGGCGCTATCGCTGGAAGATGCAAGGTGTGAATGACTGGGATATTGCGTATCAAGGTACTACAGGCAAAGGCAGGCCAATCGAAGGCGTGTGCATGTACCAGGTCAAACTCGGCACTGCGCTTTCGCAGCGTGAGAAAAAGATCGAGAAAGAGATTGGCCTGGGAAAAGAACCCTGGATCGGCGCTGCGTTTATGCAATGGCTGGGAAAAGTCGGCGGGCAGGACATTATCTGGGACATTTATTGGCTCAATAGAGATACCAGGAACAAACGAATCATCCCTGGCGAAAAGCGTCACCGTATGACCGCGCTGTATTAACCCCTGGGCCAGGTCGGCGAGGAGTGCCTGCGCGCCTCCCAGGTAGGGTTGGGCAATGGCGGAGACCAGCGGAGCGACTAACGCTACTCTCATTGACCCCCTCGATAGCTCGCAGTGTTATTGTCGGTTTCATGCAGCTTCACTTCATACAGCAGCCCCTGAGGCAGAGCGCCTTCCAGGCGTTCCCAGAACTTGATGACCAGTATTTCGGTCGTGGGAATGCTGTCCTCAAGCCAGGGCACATCATAGTTCAGGTGTTTGTGATCGACCCAGTCGATTACGTGTTCATTTATAACCTGCTTAAGCTCTGTCAGGTTTATGATCATGCCTGTACGTGGATCAGGATTGCCATGCACTGTCACTTCAAGTATGTAGTTATGGCCGTGTCCGTTAGGATTAGCGCACTTATCATAGAGGGCGATATTTTCCTTTTCAGTCAGGTCTTTGCTCCATAAACGGTGCGCCGCGCTGAATGTTGTGCGTCGTGTCAGGTAAACCATGCTTGTATCCTCTATTTAACCCTTGCTGCCAGTACGCTTCATGCCGGGTAGGGCAATGAATGGTTATCTATTGCTGAATATTTCGATGTTGCTTCCGCTGAGCATCCGTCCTGAATCGCCGGCGAGGAAGAGCAAAATCTCTGCCATGTCATCAGGAGTCATGCCAGCCTTGAGCTGTGGCGCGGCCTGGCGCAGCATTTCAGTCTCCACAGCGCCGGGACTGACGGTGCAGACGCGAATATTGTACGGTTTTCCTTC
This sequence comes from Ktedonobacteraceae bacterium, assembly GCA_041499255.1. Lineage (GTDB taxonomy): Bacteria > Chloroflexota > Ktedonobacteria > Ktedonobacterales > Ktedonobacteraceae > UBA11361. Next base: position 7,022 of record JBGQJX010000149.1, read on the forward strand.
TACCGCGAGAATCTCGGTCAGACTTGCCACCCCCGCTTTTGAGACATTATAGGCGCTCAGCCCGGGAAACTTCTCTACTCCTTTCACGCCTGAAAGCGAGGAAAGGTTGATAATCACACCCTGCCGCTGTGCCGCCATCATCTGAAATGCCTGCAGGCAACATAAAAAGGTACCGCGCAGGTTAACCCCAACAACAGCATCCCATGTTGCTACATCCATTTCAACAAATGGTCGTACCGCGACTATTCCCGCGCAGTTGACAAGAATATCCACGCGGCCATACGTCTGCAAGACCTGCTGGAAGAGGGCAGCCACATCCTCCTGGCGAGCCACATCTCCCACAACAGCGAGCGCCTGCCCTCCCTCGCCGTTGATTTCGGCGGCAACTTCTGTGAGCTGAGAGGCGGTGCGGCTAAAGAGCACGACACGCGCTCCCTCACGCGCAAAGAGACGCGCCGTCGCCCGGCCTATACCCCGTCCCGCGCCCGTTATAATAGCAACCTTGTCTAAAAGTGTATCCATACCTGGCATTATAGCAGAAGGAGAGCTTTTGTTGACAGGGTGTAGGGGAGTAGCTATACTTACAGCAAATAATTGTCACTATGCGAAAAGCTTTGAAGAAGGGCTGAGCATCATACAAAGTTCCATCCCATGATGAAGTAACTATGACCCTCATGCATCAACCCTTGCCCATCGTCTCGCTTTTATTTGCAGCCTCGCTAGTATTGACTATGGGTGCTTCCGCGTGGTTCACCCGCCGCCTGGAAGCGGTTTGTGACGCGCTAAACCTGCCTCCCAGCCTGCTCAGCCTGTTAGGCGCGCTAGGAGCCAATATACCGAACTACGTGGCATCCATAGTGGCTATTGAAGGCGGCCATCTTGATGTCGGGCTGGGCATTATCATCGGCTCAAATATCTACAATGTCGCCATTATTCTCTGTATCGCGACATTTGCCACACCCAAACATCATAGCATTCTCCTCACCTTCAAAGAAGAGCAAGATGTGCGCGTGGTAGGTGGCTTTTCGCTGGGCGTGATGGTTTCGACTCTGGGAGCCATCTGGGTTCTGCCAGGAAGTCCGCTGGTTGATGTACACCGGATGCCGCTTGTAGTTATGGGGCTGTTCTTTATCGCTATTCTGCTTATAGCAGGGCTTTTTGGCGCTCTGGCGATTCACGCGTTACGTCGCGAACACCCACAAAAGGTCGAGCAAAGCACATCAGGGAACAAAGTCGCCCTTGAGGCGACAAGACCTGTGGCGCGCTGGATCGGCGAGGGAGTGCTGGCATTAGCCATCGCCCTGGCTGGTGTTGTGGTAATGGTGCAGTCGGGTGAAGCGCTGACTACGGATCTCCATATGCCGGATGTGCTGGCTGGCCTGCTCGTACTGGCCGTGGCAACTTCGCTGCCAAATACAGTTGTAGCATTTGGCCTGGCGCGCACTGATCGAGAGGTGGCCTGCGTCGAGGAAATTTTCAGCAGTAACAGTATCAATGCCGCGCTCGGTATAGCTTTGCCGCTCTTGTTCTGGCGCGATGTGCTGCATGATCATATCCTGCTGTTCCTCGACGGTCCCCTGATGGTAGCGCTGACGCTCGGTGCATTGCTCTGCGTCTTCAGGCGGCGCGTGAGCCGCATTACTGCCGTGCTTTTGTTTCTGGTCTATGTTGCGTGGGTGGTGGCGCATGTGTTTGTGTAGCAGATGTCATGTATGTATAAACCGTCTGCTTGACGCAAACTCAACCGCGGTGTATGCTCAAGCAATCTAAAATGAGCGTTTGTACCCTTACATCGCGGAGAAGAGGTGGACGATGGACCAGAGAATCGAACACATTCTAGAGCAAATTCCGGATTTGAGTGGCAAGGAACGGGCAGTAGCGCCACTGCTTGGAGGCATCACAAACCAGAATTATCGCGTAGATATCGCGGGAGAAACGTTTGTGCTGCGCGTTGGTGGCAAAGGGACACGCCTGCTC
>JBGQJX010000150.1:0-8995 GCA_041499255.1 Ktedonobacteraceae bacterium
CGCAGAAGCAGAAGATTACCTGAATGTATTTCACCACTCAAGCCATATCTTTTTTCATGTCGTCCATGCTTTTTCTCTCTACATCGATGACAAAGTGATCAAGAAAGACTTAGAGTATATCCTTGAGGGATACGACCTAGTGACGCAAAGTGCTGGCATCCGCTGTATATCTAATGCCTTCTCAGGCTCATCCCTCGACAAAAGCCCGCAGAGTTGCAATGAGTCTCTGGAGCCGTTTCACCTTTTAAGTGGCACTGTAGGACTAGTGAATGATATTAATCGCCTTGAGCGTATCGGTAAGATCGTAGACGAATTGCTGGTACGCGGGAACGTCATTGAGTCGGTTCAGACGAATCATTGGCGCCAAATCAGCATAGAGCTGACCTCTAATTCTACCCCAGTACTGAGGTTTATCTGGGTACGTTTGTTGTATTATGCTATCGATAACAGCCTTGGGATCGTGATACAACTCTACATGTTTTGCTTTGGGGTGTAATTCTAATTCTTGCTGTCTAGTTTTTGTGCCTAATGCTTTGCGAAATTGATCCATATCAGCCAGCATCCATGCCTCAATCATACGCACAGGAATGACTGGTAATATGTTTTTACATACCTTCTCTATACATGCTTGAACGAGCCTGTTACCGGGTTCAAACCGATAATGAAATGCTTCGTCCCGTGTAGGCCCGTCTGCATCAGCGTGGATGATCAACGTATTATAACCAAATGCATCGTGAGCAGCTCGAAGGATACTTTCGTCTCTATGAGAAAAGTCTGGATGTTTTCTTATGATGATAGGCTCTAGCACCTCGACCTCAGCGCGATCATACTGCAACAGTATTTGTTCCGCAGTGCGCTGAATGATCACAGGCAAGAAACGGTCATCTGTAGGCCCTTCTACATACAAGCCCATCACCAACATATTCATATAGCTGTTACCTCGTTAACGTTTCTCTTGCCTGCTCCAGTTGATGGAGAGCCTCATCGATAAACCCGCTCTCAAGGTATTTTCTCACCATATCAATGGTGTAGATATCTACAGCTCGCTCTTGCTCAGGGTCACGGCTCAGTTGAAAGTGGTTTTTCTGCGTAAGAACTGGCACCATTTGTGTAAGGCGAACTGACGGGATATTATGATACCTTACTCTCTTCGGAGTTATCACCAGGATCAGAGCATCGATAACCTCTGGTTGGCTGATGAATATTGGAGAGTGGGTAGTGATCAGTACCTGCCTCAGGGTTTCGTTTACCTGGCGAAGATCATGAAAATCGGTTGCCATTTCTCGCAAAATACGTGCCATCTCATGAAGATGCAAAGGGTGAACACCATTTTCTGGCTCTTCTAAGCAGAGAATGCCATGATAGTGAGGATCGTTTCTGATTGCTGCTAAAGCAAGCAAACGCAGTGTGCCGTCGGAGAGTACCTGCGCGGGTTGAGTATGCTCATCAACTGTTTCGACGACTATTTCGTAGTCGCCACGCGCATCATCTTTTTCCACTTTGACTCTGTGGAAACCAGGAACTAAATTTGCCATATCGCGAGAAATATCTATGAGAGAGTGTTCATCCTCGGCTTGCAAGCGCGCAAGCATCGAGGGGAGGTTATGCCCTTCCGACGAGAGAAACGATGGCGCTTTGATCGAACTCGGCTGGCGTAGTGCGTCGGGATTGAGGTGGAGGAATTTCAATGAACGTAGTTCCTCGCGAGCAGCGAAAACGTGAGGAAAATCCACTTCGTCTGTCCTACTTAAAATTGTTCGTTGCACCTCGTCGGCATAGAAATTCTTCGAATTCGCCTGCCCATCGCCATCAGCATACAGAGAGATCATAAGGTGTTCCGTTTGAGACGCTGCTATAGGGGTAACCGACTTCGTGATACGTCCTTTTGAAAGTTTAGTGTCAATAAAAGTTTTTTGATCCGTAGCAGTGTCTGGGAGCCACCCATTCTGGACAAAAAGGCCATGTCCTCTACTCCAATCATCCTTGTCCGGCGGAATAGATTGTAAGGATTCGTGCAGCACATAAGGCCTTTCCAGACCATAAGTGTCTGTTCTGAACGTGACAGCTATCTCATAACGCAATCTGGTGTGCGTAAGCTCGGTCTTTTGTCCAAGCTCGTCCTGCGCTTTCCGATCCACCAGCATCTCTACCGCGATACGGATATGATCGGAGCGTTGACCGTTTGGAAACAACGTGAATTGATCATCAGGCGAGCCGCGCAATCCTTGAAAGGCTGAACGTAGATCTACTTCGGCTAAGCGCGACAGCAGGTGCAAAGCGTCGAAAAGGTTACTTTTGCCGGAAGCGTTCGAGCCGACCAGCACTTGAAAAGGGCCCAGTTCGACCTTGAAGTCCAGGAATGTTTTGAAGCCGTCTATCTCGATTTGCGTGATCATCCTGTTCGCCTGCCCTTTCTGTCGTGCCAGTTCTGTCGCTCTGTTGTGAGTATATCATACGCCAGTAGAATTTGAACGCTCAACTGGTTTACAGGCTTTTACGTTTGATCTTACCCCGTTTTAGTGAAGTCTTGAAATTCAGCTCTTAGTCAAGGATTGCACTAATTTCTAGGAAAGGAGGGGTTTTATAACCTCCCGAAAATCCCCCCGTATGATATAATAGGTTGAAATATTAGCAATATATCAGAAGGAAAACTTCTTACCAGGCTCACTCTTAATATCTGAGACCAACCAGAAAGCCAGCCATAATTACAATCACCAGGAGATTAGACCACTATGCAATTACTTGGGAAAATCATGGGCGACCCCAATAAAAGAGATTTGAAGGCTATTCAGCCTTTTGTAGATAAAATAAATGCCCTTGAACCGTCGATAAAGGCCCTCAAAGACGAGCAACTCGCGGCTAAAACCGCCGAGTTTCGCGCGCAACTCTTCTTACATCTCAAAGGCGGCATGGTGCTCGAAGATGAACTGGTTAAACTCTTTCGTGAGGCGCTGGAGGCTGTTGATGCGCGGGGTAAAAAGTGTACGAATCAACAACTGCACGATGCAGTTACAGAGTACCGCCAATCGCTCGAAAGACGCCGCGATATAGAGTCTTATCTTAGGGATAACCTGCAAGATGTCCTCTCAGAATGTTTTGAAACCGCTTATGAACACCTCTTTCCGTCATTGATCCCCTTGAAGGTTACGGCGGCGATGGACCTGGCAGAGGAGCGGCAGGATTGGCCCGATGAAGCAAAAGATCCACAGCAAGCCACCATAAAGCTGCTCAAGGAGGTTGAACCCGATCTCGAGGACATTGACAGTGAGCAGCTCAACGAGGCCTTTGACGCTGCCTGGCCCAGGTTTGAAGAGGCGCGGCGTAACGCACCCGATAAGGAAGAGGGGGCAGACCAGCGGCTGGAACAACTCCTCGGCAAGATTTTGACGCACCTGCAAGCAGAGATTGTGGCTCTCAAGGCCGAGGCAATGGATGCGCTTATACCTGAGATGGCCAGGCGCTACAAAACTGGTAAGACGCTTGAGGATCTCTTGCCCGAGGCCTTTGCCGTTGTGCGCGAGGTGGGCTGGCGCAGGATCAAGATGCGTCACTATGACGTACAGCTTATTGGCGGCGTTGTCCTGCACCAGGGCAAAATTGCAGAGATGAAGACCGGTGAAGGGAAGACGCTCGTCGCCACGTTGCCGGTTTACCTGAACGCGTTGACCGGTAAAGGCGTACATCTGGTTACCGTCAACGATTACCTGGCACGCCGTGACGCCGAGTGGATGGGGCAAATTTACACATTCCTGGGCCTGAGCGTTGGCGTCGTGGTAAACGCCGTCGAGCCGCAGACGCCCGAGCGCCGCGCCGCTTACAATGCCGATATCACCTATGGCACGAATAGTGAGTTCGGCTTCGACTACCTGCGCGACAATATGGTGGTCTCACTGGATCAGACGGTGATGCGCGAACTGAACTATGCCATCGTCGACGAGGTCGATAATATCCTGATTGACGAGGCGCGTACCCCGCTGATCATCTCCGGCCAGGGCCAGGAATCGACCGATATGTACGGGCAGTTCGCCAGGTGGGCGCCGCGTCTGAAACACGAGGACGACTATACCGTTGAGGAGAAGACGCGCACCGTTATTCTGACGGAAGCGGGTATCGATAAGCTTGAGCAACTGGCGGGTGTGAAAAACATCTACGACGAGAACAATCTGGATCTGACGCGCTACATGGAGAACGCCATTAAGGCCCAGATCATTTTCAAGCTCGACAAGGATTATATCGTCAAAGATGGCGAGGTCATCATTGTCGATGAATTCACCGGTCGACAAATGCCGGGGCGGCGCTATAGCGAGGGTCTCCACCAGGCCATCGAGGCCAAAGAGGGCGTCAAGGTGCAGCGTGAAAACCACACGCTTGCCACCATCACCTACCAGAATTTCTTCCGCCTGTACAAGAAACTGGCCGGTATGACCGGTACGGCCTTGACGGAAGCGGAGGAACTGCACAAAATCTATAAACTGGATGTGATGGTGATACCGCCGAATAAGCCAATGATACGGGCAGACCTGCCCGACCTGATCTATCGTACCACCGAGGCTAAATTCAATGCGGTCGTGGGGGAAATTAAGGAGCTGCACGAAGTAAATGTGCCTGTGCTGGTCGGCACTACCTCCGTTGAGAACTCTGAATACCTTTCAGAGAAGCTGGATAGAGTGGGCATCCCCCATAGCGTGCTGAATGCCAAACACCACGCGCGCGAGGCGCAGATCGTAGCGCAGGCCGGACGAAGCGGGGCCGTCACCATTGCTACGAACATGGCGGGTCGTGGTACCGATATACTGCTTGGCGGTAATCCCGAGGGCTACTTCGAGAGTATCCTGCGCAAGCACGCGGAACAGGTCAGCTATATACGTGACATGCCAGTGCGGACCGAGGATGAGCAGGCCGATAAAGAAGAAGCTATCCAACAACATATAGAAAACATGACCGCCGAAGAGAAAGACGAGCTGCTGCAACAGAAGGTGCGCGAGTGTGAAGAGGATCATAAGCAGGTGGTAGCCCTGGGAGGCTTGCACATCATCGGCACCGAGCGGCACGAGTCGCGCCGTATCGATAACCAGTTGCGCGGTCGCGCGGGACGCCAGGGAGACCCCGGTCAATCCCGTTTCTTCCTTGCCCTGGATGACGAGTTGATGCGCCGCTTTGCCGCCGACCGCGTGGCGAAAGTCATGGAAATGGTCGGTATGGAAGAGGACATGCCGCTGGAGAGCAGCATGGTTTCGCGCTTTATCGAACAGGCGCAGACAAAGGTTGAGGGCTACAACTTCGATATCCGTAAAAATGTGGTTGATTATGACGATGTCATCGCCAAGCAGCGCGAAGTCATCTATGCTGACCGCAGAGCCGTGCTCGAGCGCGCCGACATGCATGAACGGGTGCTCAGTATGATCCGTGCCGAAGTGAACAAGCTGGTTGATGCCTGCATACCTGGCAACATGGTTACCGAAGAGGAGCAATTAGAAAAACTCGTGACGCTGATGGAGGCGTGGGTGCACGTGCCAGAAGATGTCCTGCCCGAAAATTTCCATGCCGTGCGTCGTGAAGAGCTCAGGCGCAAGCTGATTGACCTGACCATCGACCATTATGAAGCGCGCGGCCAGCAACTGGAAGACCTGGTCAAACAAAATCCGGGCGTGGGTATCCCGACCATCCGCGATTTAGAGCGTTCGTACACGCTGCAGATCGTAGACCGGCTGTGGATGGACCACATTGACGCGCTGGATGTCATGCGCGCCAGCATTCACTTCCGTTCGATTGGCCAGCGCGATCCACTGGTCGAGTTTAAGAATGAAGCCTTCGCTATGTTTGATGAGCTGAAGGCGGCCATCCAGTATCATATCGTCAATGAACTCCTCAAGCTCCTGCGCGGCGAGTTTACCATTCGCGTTCAGCAACCGGTGCCACAGCGCAAGGCGCCGCGCAAAGTGCGCACCAATGCCGATGAACTTGCCAGGACCATCGGGCAGGCCAAGAGCGATGCGGATGAGCGGCCCAGCGCGGGAAATTCACGGCGCAATGGCGCTTCTACTAGTCAGCGCGGCCCGAATGGACGCGCGCCAGTCAGCGCGCAGGCCGCGCGTACCATCGCCCCGGGCAGGATTGGGCGCAATGATCCGTGTCCCTGTGGGAGTGGGAAGAAATATAAGAAGTGCCACGGGGCGTAATGTAGGGGATGCTTCAGTATAACTATCAAAGGAACAAATCTCTTCAGGAACTTGACGGGCAAGATTGGGGAGACGGGAGTTATTTCCCCTCACACCTTTCCGGCAGAGAGCTTTGCTATTCCAACTGTTTCTCATACAAAATCACTTCGAGATCATGATATTTATCCCTGCCGACTTCGCCAAAGCCGTTTTTCTCGTAGAGCTTCCGGGCGGGCACTTGCACGACAGAGGTGTCCAAGTGCAGGGTTTTATAGCCCATGGCGCGGGCGCGGGCTTCGAGTTCGCTGAGGATGATCTGGCCGAGACCGCGGCCCTGATAGTCAGAGTGGACGCGCATGCGTTTGATTTCTGCGCGTTCCGGACTTGTGCGGCGAAAGGCTCCCATGGCCACGAAGATGCCATCCCATTCGCCGATCAAAAATTCTCCCTGGTTGTTGAGATACGTTTCTTCGATTGCATAGACATCATCGTCCCAGGGACCACGCCCCAGGTAGGCTCCGGCCTGCTGAATGGCATGCACATGCAAATATTCGACAGCTTCTCGATCGGCAGGCGTGTAACGGCGCAGGGTGAACATGAAACGTATCCTCACATTTTCTCGCGAATCGCGCCGCGAACAAGCAGCGCGGCTGTTTGGTTGTATCTGATAATTTCAGTATCCTCAAGCGGATCGACATTTCGTCTCAGCCAGGCCGCTCACGCCTTGAGGGATTGTACATGGGAAAGCCGAAAAGTTCAAGTGTTTTTGTACTTAGTGGTCAGTTCACTTAGCTTTTAGGACTCTTCATCCCTCGCGACGCGCATCCAGAAAAAGCAGCCACTGTTTGAGGCTGCTGAGGACAAAAATAGCATGCTCCACAAACGGGTCACTCGCAAACAAGTTAGCTACTTCTTGTTCGTTCTCTGCTTCAACGATCAGCAGTGACCCCGTTGCATCGGCAAAGGCCCCACCCAGCACCACTGTTCCGTTTTCAAAGAGCCGATCCATAAAGGCGGCATGTTCCGCCCAATAGGGCTGTTTGCGCACGGTCATGCCCGGAACCCAGGCTGGACCTGGCGCCCAAAGTATCATGAAGGTGTTTTTCATTCTGTTTCCTTTCCGGTGCGGTTCGACTGCTGAAACCACATCCGCGATGAGACCAGGCATTACGCATTGGTCAGTAATGTATTCGTCTCTTGTTGCTGCATCCAAGAGAAGTATACTTCGAATTGCGGACAGAATCAGTCCTGATAGCGTTCTGCAACTTGCGCGCGGCACCTTCTCCACTCAACTGCTCGTCCAGGTGGCCGAGGTCCAGGCCAGAAACCTCGGCTGACCCACTGACCCAGGCCACCCCAGGCGCGACGACGAGCTGCACGGTCACCGCGTGCTGTCGTCCAGTTAAGACTGTCGCCCTAAGCTCTTTGGCGTCACGTCCATTGCTGGCAATGGAGGTTGTCACTTTTCCTTCAGAAAAAGAGATATATTTCTCGTGCCATTACGGGAACTGCAGAAGCCCGATGATGTTCCCATCTGCGTCTTTGACAGATGCAATCAGCTTCCCCCCACCGAGATCTCTGACCTCTTGCTGTGTTTGTGCGCCAGCGTCTACCAATGATTGCAGACTCTTCTGAATGTCGCTCACGTGGAAGTAGCCGACTGGCCCTGTCATTCCCTGGTTGTGGCCATTGGGATCTAAACCTATTTCTTGGTCTCCAACCTTAAAGCCAACATAATACGCCTCATCCGTATAAGGCTCGACCCCCAAAAGCTTGCTGTAGAGCTTCTTCGCTTGAGCTATGTCTTTGACGGGATAGATGACTGTTCTGATACCTTGATTCATGAAGAACTCCTTCTACTGATTGATTAAATGACGTTTCTTTCTTTCCAGTTCCACCACACTCAACGGAACGCGACGAGGGAATGTGACTGATCGATGAATTGTCACATCGGTCGGGTTTCGCTCGTCACTACTATGACGAAACGAAACGAGGGAATGTGACCGATGGACGAACACGACTGGCTGGCTGCGCAATTCGAGGCCGAGCGTCCCCACCTGCGGGCGGTGGCCTACCGGATGCTCGGCGACCTTACCGAGGCGGACGACGCCGTGCAGGAGTCCTGGCTCCACCTCAGCCGCTCTGGCACGAGCGGCGTCGAGAACCTGGGCGGATGGCTGACAACGGTTGTCGCGCGGGTGTGCCTCGACATGCTGCGCTCGCGCAAGTCGCGGCGCGAGGAGCCCCTGGGAGAAGACCTGCCCGAGCCGATCATGAGCCGCGAGGGCGGGATCGACCCCGAGCACGAAGCGCTCCTGGCCGACTCGGTCGGTCTCGCGCTGCTCGTGGTCCTCGACACCTTGAATCCCGCCGAGCGCCTCGCGTTCGTGCTGCACGACCTCTTCGCCGTGCCCTTCGACGAGATCGCTCCCATCGTGGGGCGTTCCCCGACCGCGGCAAGGCAGCTCGCGAGCCGCGCACGCCGCCGGGTGCAGGGAGCGGCCACGGTTCCCGACGCCGATCTCACCTACCAGCGCGAAGTGGTCGACGCCTTCCTCGCCGCCTCACGCGGCGGTGACTTCGACGCGCTTCTCGCGGTACTTGACCCAGACGTCGTGCTGCGAGCCGACCGTGCAGCCGTGTCTGCGGGCGCATCAAGAGAGGTCCGCGGTGCGGCGGCCGTGGCCAAGCAGTTCTCGGGGCGTGCCCGGTTCGCACAACCGGCGCTCGTGAATGGAGCCGCGGGAGCCGTGTGGGCTCTGGGCGGACGGCCGCGTGTCGTCTTCGGCTTCACGATCACGCGCGGCAAGATCGTCGCAATCGACATACTCGCCGAC
>JBGQJX010000151.1:0-8972 GCA_041499255.1 Ktedonobacteraceae bacterium
GGTATGTCGACCCTTTAGCATGATAGATTCGGAGATTGATCTTGTCAAGTTGATAGGACTACAAAAAACCTGCGCAAGACCCGAATCTTGTGCAGATTTTTTTCAAAACCGATTGGTCACCATTTTACAAACAGCACCCCTATACATCGTTCTGTGCTCCTGGGAACACAACTACTATTGTTGTGGGACAATCTGCTGCTGCACCTGGTCACGTTCACCTACTTCATAAGGTGAAGGCACCCAGGTGGGGGGCTCCAGTGGTAAGTCATCGTTGAGCGTCATCTGTGAAGGAGCTATACGTACATTGACGGTCAGCTCGCTCTCAGCTTTTCCGCGAAAAACGCCCCGCGTGGGAGGTACGTCGGCGTAGTCCCGGCCAATTGCAACACGCACGTGTCGCTCATCGGTTACGGAATTGTTGGTAGGGTCAAAGCCAACCCAGCCGAGATCGGGTAAAAATGCCTCGACCCAGGCATGAGTTGCTTCACCGAAGGAGCTTCTTTCGCCGCGATACAGGTAGCCGCTGACGTAGCGGCATGGAATTTGCAGGTGACGGGTCAACGTAATCATAATATGAGCGAAGTCCTGGCACACGCCCTTGCGCAGACTCAAAGCCTCATCAATTGGAGAATCGACACGAGTTGTTTTAGGCGAGTATTCGAAAGTCTCGTAAATGGCGGCATTCAAATCACGCAATACTGTTAGTGGATCATCCCGGCGGCGTACATCCAGTTCGCGTGCCAGTGCATAGAGAAGCTCGGTCGGATTAGCAAAGTGGCTTGGCATCAAATTATCCCAGTAGTCGCCACTCTCGGTAAGCGCATCCAGTTCATCCCAGGCCCGCGTGGGCAGTGCATCAGGTGGCGGCGAAGGCGCGGTTACATCGACCAGTGCCTGGGCGGTGATGGTGAGTTGATTATGGGAATTGGGGATGTCGAAATGATGTACGCGGTTGCCAAATTCTCCCCGGTAGTTCATGATATGCGCGCGGGGGCTGGTATGCAGTTGAAAATCCAGGCAATACTGGTTGCCCTCACTGCGTGGCTGGATGCGTACTTCCATGATACTTTCGTTGATTGGCGCGCTGTAGCGAAAGCGCGTCGTGTGGCGAATAGTGTAATACATTTGCTTGTTTCCAATCCGGGACACCTACAAGGGTGTCCCTACGCTTGAGACGCGCCACGAGATGTGAGGGCGACTTCAATGGGATAGGCAATGTAGACCTGGTAGATACCACTATGAATGAGCGCGCACTGGCGCTGGATACTCTCCAGGTACTCGTGTATATCGCCATTGAGAATCTCCTCGATCTGATCGTAGTCAAGCGTTGCGCGCAGCCGACCAGCGAGACGCTCGGCGCGTCCCTGGTTGCGCGCGCCGGTTGTTTTTGCGATCGCTTGAAGCGCTCCCTGCATCATTGTGCAGGCAAAACGAATCGAACGCGGAGCTTCGGCATTTAACAGCAGGAACTCGGCGATCTGGGCGGGGCGAATCGTCGCGGTATAGACTTTGCAATATGCCTCAAATGAGGCACACGAACGCAGCAGTTCCACCCAGCTCAGGTAGTCGAGAGGCTCACTCTCATACTCGGTTTGTTCAGTCAGGAACACAGAGAAGTGTGTATCCAACAGGGCAGCAGTGGCAGTGGCTCGTTCGAGAAAGCGCCCGACGCGAATAAAGTGCCAGCCCTCACTATGGCTCATAGTCGCATCGGTAATGCCCTGGAAGAGATAGATATTCTCTTTTATGCTGTTCAAGAATCTATGTGGCTCCATGTGCCAGATCTGTTCCATGCTGGTTTGCTTTACCCGCAAGAAGAGACGGTTGAGTTGTTCCCACATCTCAGAGCTGATCTGCTCGCGTACCTGCCGCGCATTTTCGCGCGCCGATTCGATGCAGGACTCAATGGATGATGTATTGGCCTCATCAAAGGTCAGTATGTGCGTAATACTATAGGCATCGACTTCCTCCGCGGGTTGTGGTATGCGCAGGCTGCGCAGGAGCCGTTGCCAGCGTAGGCCTGCATCTCCGCCTGCATGGTCGAGCATCTGGGTCAAATGTACATCGATCAGGCGTGCTGTATGTTCCGCTCGTTCCAGGTAGCGGCTCATCCAGTAGAGACTATCGGCTACTCTTGAAAGCATGATCTCACCTCATTGATTGGCTTCAATTACAGGCTCTACCAGCACCCACGTATCTTTGCTCCCTCCACCTTGCGAAGAGTTCACCACCAGGGAGCCACGCTTGAGGGCGACACGAGTCAGGCCTCCGGGGATGATGGTGACCTGCTCGCCAAAGAGCACAAAGGGGCGGAGATCGACATGGCGCGGTTCAATTTGATTATCAATGATACAGGGCGCGCGCGAAAGAGCCAGTGTTGGCTGGGCGATGTAGTTACGTGGGTTGGAGACCACCTGCTGGCGGAAGGCTGAGCGCTGCTCTGTAGTGCTGTAAGGACCGATCAACATACCATACCCGCCGGATTCTCCAACCGCTTTGATAACGAGTTCCTCAAAGTGTTCAAGCACATATTGTTGCTGCTTTTCGTCGCTGAGCAAAAAGGTCTCGACATTTGGCAGGATGGGTTCTTCGCCAAGGTAGTAGCGAATGATGGCAGGGACGTAGGCGTAGATGGCCTTGTCGTCGGCGACTCCTGTGCCAATGGCATTAGCCAGCGCGACGTTCCCGGAGCGATATGCATTCAACAGACCTGGTACTCCTAATGTAGATTCAGCTTGGAAGGCGAGCGGGTCAAGATAGTCGTCATCAATGCGGCGGTAGATCACGTCAATGCGTCTCAGACCAGCGGTTGTGCGCATATACACAATGTTATCATGTACGAGCAGATCGCGTCCCTCGACCAGTTCGATGCCCATCTGACGAGCGAGAAAGGCATGTTCAAAGTACGCTGAATTATAGACGCCTGGAGTGAGCAGCACGATCACTGGTTCTGTCCGCCCGGTCGGGGCCAGCGACAGCAGCGTGCTAAGCAATGCCTGTCCATAGTGGTCGATGGGGCGGACGTCGTAGCTGCCAAACAGCGAAGGGAAGGTGCGTTTCATGACCAGTCGGTTGGCAAGCATGTAAGAAACGCCGCTTGGTACGCGCAGATTATCCTCCAAGACGGCAAAACGCCCGTCGGGCAAACGCACAAGGTCTGTGCCATCAACTGCAACGTAGATGTCGTGTGGAACGTGTATTCCGCGCATTTCGCGCCGAAAGTGTTTGCAGCTATAAATGAGCCAGCGCGGTACGATCCCGTCAGAGAGTATGCGCCCGTCATGGTAAATATCTTTAAGAAACAAGTTGAGGGCGGTGATGCGCTGCGTTAAGCCCCGCTCGATGGTTTGCCACTCTTCGCTGGTGATGATGCGAGGCAGCAGATCATAGGGCCATATGCGTTCGGTCCCCTCGTCATTCCCATAAACGGTAAAGGTGATACCCTGATTCAGGAATGCGGTATTGGCTGCTTGCTGCCTCTGGTGGAGCGTCTCGGAAGGCATTTCTAGCAGACGATGATACAGCTCCTGGTAATGCGATCGCGGCTTGCCGTCAGAGTCTAGCATCTCGTCGTAGGCAACATCCAGTGTATAATGCGAGAAAGGAGGCGGCAAGATGGGCTGTCCTGTAGTATCAGGCGTTTCAGGTACTATCATGAGCGAGGTTCCTATGCTTTCTGGCCGATGATACGAATGCCTGCGATCACGGGTTCAGGGGCAACGATGCCGGAGGGTCTCCATTGGACGGGATCTTTAGTATAGTGTCAATAGTACCTTGCAATTGATGAGGGTGTCAAGATGAAGGCAAGCTAGCTTTGTTATCCACCGATAGCATATAATACGAAAAATGTGAATTACCATCGAAGTAAAAGACTGCCGGCGCGGCAATGTCCGTTGTTAGCTGAGGGGCTGAAAAACGATGCAAATCAGAATAGGGTGCGAATTTCGTTACGAGGCCACCTGGCCTACACCCGCTACTATGCAGGTGCAGCCGCATCAAGACGCGGAGCAGCGCATTCTGCATGAGGCATGGCAGCTCACGCCGCCGCTTGCTCTCCATGCCTTTACTGATCTCTATAGCAATACCTGCCAGCGCATGCTTATACCTCCTGGCAGCCAGGTAATTAGCTACGATGCTACGATCGAAGTAGCAGGGCTTGTTGATGAGGTTGCTCCCGACGCTGAGGAGCTTCCCGTGGAAGCGCTGCCCGATGAGGTACTCCACTACACGTTACCAAGCCGCTTCTGTCTCTCGGATGTACTCTCGGATATGGCATGGCAGCTTTTCGGCGCAGTGGAGCCTGGCTGGGCGCGTGTTCAGGCTATCTGCGACTGGGTACATGGCAATATCCGCTTCCAATATGGCACCAGTAACTCGCTCACAACTGCCGCAGATGTGTGCGCGGCGGGGGTTGGTGTGTGCCGGGATTTCGCACACCTGGCAGTGACATTTTGCCGGGCGCTCAACATTCCTGCTCGTTACGTATTTGGCTACCTGCCAGATATTGGAGTTCCACCACCGGATGCCCCTATGGATTTCTGTGCCTGGATGGAGGTATACCTGTCGGGACGCTGGTGGACTTTCGATCCACGCAACAATGAACCCCGTATTGGACGAGTGCTGGTTGGTCGAGGGAGGGACGCGCTGGATGTGGCAATGGTGACGACCTACGGGTCGCCGCGTCTCGCACAAATGACGGTATGGGCTGACGAGGCACTTCACGTCCCCAATTACGCAGCAGGGGATGATGGGATGACCGAGCCAGGATGACCGGGCCAGGATGACCGAGGCCGGGCTAGGATGACCGCAAGGGTCATCCCTACTATACACGAGGACGAACGATGATAAATTTGATCCGTGGTTTGTGGTAGAAGCATGAATCAGGAACCAGTGGACATTGAAACGCAGATTGCTGCCCTTGATCTCCTGGACATCCAGGGGATCGAGTGGGAGCGCGTACAACGCACAGCGTACCTCATTCACCAGCACTTTCGCTATGATTACCCTGGTCCTGTCCGTGACCTCAAGCAGCGTTTATTGATTGTTCCACCAGAGACTTACGGTGATCAGAAGTGTATCGTACATCGCCTGGACGTTTCTGCTGACGTTGCCGAGACAAACAGCGAAATTGATGAGTATGCAAATCGTGTGATAAACCTGTACATTTCTTCTATTGAACGCTCCATTGACTTCGAGGCGTGGATTGTCGTCGAGCGATTTGCAGATCATGGATCACACCTTCTACCTGGCGCTGCGCTTTCGGATTCGCGTTACCTTGAGCCTTCGGCGCTGACACAGCCCGATGATGCCCTCCGGAAGGCCGCGACTACATTGTGTGGGGATGGTAAGGCGCGGGAACAGCCGGGGGACCTGGCCGAGCGCATCAACGACTGGGTTCACAGCACACTCAACTATGAGCATGGTGTGACAGATATCCATACAACGGCTGCTCAGACGCTTTCGCTGGGGCGCGGGGTCTGCCAGGACTTCGCTCATGTCATGCTGACGCTCTGCCGCCTCTGCGGACTACCTGCGCGCTATGTCTCCGGCCACCTGTTGGGCGAAGGGGGTACGCATGCCTGGGTCGAGGCGCTGCTGCCCGCGCCCGACCGGCCAGGGGAAGCCATTACGCTGGCATTGGACCCGACGCATGGTCGCGTGACTGATCTGCACTATATTACTATCGCTGTCGGGCGAGATTACTATGATGTCGCCCCTACATCGGGGACGTATCGAGCGCCCTATCGCGGCCAGCTCACAGCGAGAAAGCGAGTTGGGCCGATATCGCTGGAGTACGCGGATGTAGACTCCGACGCATAATGTGAGAAATGAAGGCTTTCAATTACATCTTGCGAACTTCGACAAATGCATCAAATGCTGCCTGTCCGCCCGGTATCCGGGGTAGAGACAACAGAAAATCCTGCACTATTTTTTACGACCTAACAATCATCTAAAATTTCCCGCAAACCGTCAAAGATGTAACGTTTGGGAACATTGGGAACGTATGGGAGAGTTGTATGATGGTGGGGTAGAGATACGTATGTGCCACCTTATTGGCAGCAGGGTCTTTCACGATAGCTACAGAAGCGTAGTACATCACCAGGAAGCCCTACAATCTTGCAAGCCCAATAGTATCAGCCTGTTTTCAGAGTAGTATCGCAAAAGAAGGGCTTCCAGTATCCAACCATTACCCTTTTCCTTGTTTCAGTGCAGCCATCCACATAGCCACCACGTTCTTGAGATCATCTACTGGCGTCTCAACTGAAGTTGCCACCAGTCTGGCAAACTCAGGGCTTAATTTGACGACACCACTACGAGTCTCCACATTGAAGTCTCCCACCATCAGTTTGTGCTTGCCCAGGAATGATAGTAAGAGATTGTCCATGACTGGGCGTACAGGCTCCACAAGGTCATACACCAGACTCTTTCGTCCGTTATCACGATCTGCGTGATAAAAGCCACAGGTACAATCTGCTCCATACGATATCAGTAGTGTTTCAATGCGTGAAGTAGTACAGCCATACACAAAGTTCAGCAGTGCATTAAGTGGGTCACAGGCGTTCCGATTGCGTCCAGTAGCAGGCTTACTGCGTCCTTCGTATTTCCGAAAATGTGGTGGCAATTTCTTCACCAACCTGTCTTGTTTCCAGGGCATATCCCAACCATCCTTCAAAGTACGCATTGGCGGCTTTGCCTTCTAGCTGCATGAGACGTTCAGAAGACTGAAGCCATGGGATATCAGGAATATCTAACCACGCAGCCAAACCACGTACTTCCTGTTGACTGCGCATACTCCCAGGTAGCTCCTGGTGCTGCTCAAGGGTATCGGCTTGCCCTACTATCTTCTGCTGTACCACTGTTCGTGCAAGCTGCAATGCCTGCTTTTCATCCATCGCCATGACACCACAAAAAACGCAGTCCACAGGCCGCTTTACTAACTTTTGCAGCAATTTTCAATGCTTGAGGTTATTGTAGGGGGCGCTGGAATGGTAGAGCTTATTCTTTGATAATAGCGCCTCCGCCACTTTCCTAATGTGGCGTCAGGTGTTTTAGCTGTGAATATCCCAAAGGATTTGATAGGCACCAGACATGCTTGCATCGAACGCTAGTTGATATGGGTGATTGCCCTTTGGCACCTCGTAGATTAACTGACCGCGCATCGTCGAACCATTTTGTAGTGGCCCACTAAACTGGTGTATATTGGCAAGGTCGGCGTAGGTGCTGTCCAGGCTTTGCCCTGTAGTGTCCGTGAGTGTGAACTGGATATCCGCCATGTGCTGCGTACTCCCTGTGGAGTTCTTGACTGATACATCCACAACGAGGTACTGATTGCCCTGTGATGGCTTGATGAACTCACCTCCCGTGCTGGTGTAAACCTTGTTCACCCGCACGTTGTATCCATCAGGCGTGGTGGCAGTTTCCCCGATGTTGAAATGCACCGCCGAGGTTGAGGGTTGTGTTGGTGTAGAGGTATCAACTGGTGCAGGAGTGCTTTGTGTCGATGTCGCGGTATCAGTCGGTACCAGTGCAGGCGTGCTTTGTATGAAGGCGATGCGCGAGACTGCGACACTGATACCGCTACAGGCCACACACACAAGCAAAGCGCCTCCAATAATGAGTATCCAGAAGAACGGGCCTCTCTTCTTCTTTAGTGGCTGCTGCGGTTGTTGTGGATACATCGGCTGCTGAGGATAGGGCTGGTAGTTTGGGTTTGACGATGGTGGTAAGCCTTCCGTCTGGTAAGGCGGCTGTTGGGGTGGATAAGACGTGTTTGGCGGCGGCGGTGTGAATTGCGATTGATTGTCGTCATTAGGTGGGTAATCCATTTTTTGTGGCCCTCCACTCTTTAAGAGAATGGCTTCTTTTATATTATACTATATTAAAGTATCATATGAATGTGAAATCCGCAGCAATGTTCAAAAAAACCGAATTATTCGATTTTGATTTTATCCACACAACTAACCTCCACCACCTGAAATCCCAGCACCAGTTCTCTGATGCCTTCATACCCCTCATCTGTTAATCGTACTCGATACCAGTCTTTTCCTGCATACACATGTTCAATCACACCATGCCATAACCGCAGTGGGTTGCATGGGTTTTCTGAGGGTCTGAGTCGGTAGGTAATCGTATCGCCAACGTTGGGATTGCTCGTCATGTTTCTTCCCCTTGCTGTGATATACTATCCTATGTAGGTATTCCTTAGAAGCCTACCTCACAAGAATACCTTATTGGTTTCTACTCGTCAAGGGGAAACGCTGTTAGAATAAGGGGAAGATTTCTGTGCTGGACGTAAAAGTGTATCGTTTTGTGATTAAAGAATTAGCAAAAGAACGTGGGCTTAATATTGCAAGTTTAAGCCGTGTAGCCAACGTGCCCATTAAGACGATTAGAAATGTATGGCACAATCCCCGTTATCCCCTACCAATGGATACCCAGGAGCGTATAGCGAAAGCCCTTGATGTCTCCATACATCATCTTTTTGAAGAAATCCCAGACGATTAGTGAAGGTCACACTTTCAGAGATGTGCTTCGCTGGGAGTCCCGTCGAATTGTGAAGCTCCCAGCTTTAGCCGTGGGGAGTTGTCACTGGCTTTCTACTGCACCTGGCGTACGGCGTGCCGGCATCCAGCCTTTGGGAGCGGGTTTGCCTACCCTGTTGCGCAACACGCCGATGCCTTCGACCTCAAGTTCCACCACATCCCCCGGCTTCAGCAGCTTACCAAGCTCCAAACCGCATCCCCAGCCGACTGTGCCGGAACCGATCAATTCGCCGGGCTGCACCCCTTCGCCCTTCGAGACATAGGCGATGATCTCCTCGACCGGCCACATGATCGTGGAGCTTGAGCCACGCGACCATTCCTCGCCATTGACACGCGCCACCATCATGATATTATGGACATCCAGTTCATCTGCCGTTGTGATCCACGGGCCAAGCGCCGTCGCGAAATCTTTGCCCTTTGCTGGTCCTA
>JBGQJX010000152.1:0-8948 GCA_041499255.1 Ktedonobacteraceae bacterium
CACCAGGGAAAACTAGCCTTCTCCATCGGCATCCTCTGTCGCCTCCATCATCATGAGAGGTTGAGGGTTTTGCAGACGCAGTCTGCAAAACCCTCAACCTCTCATAAAAAAAATTCTTGCGAAGAGCGTAGCGATGAGGCCACAAAAAAAGCACACCAGGTGAACAAAATGGCCTATCACACTGGACAACCACATATTTCATCTGGTATCCTGTGAATAGAGGTAGATAGGGGTTCAAAAAAGTGCGGCGAAAATCGTTCTTGTAATACGTACTACTCCCAGCAAAGTCGCTGGGAAAAGATAGCTGTTCTCTATGCCTCAAAGGAGAGGAAAAAGATCGAATGAAAAATCATACTTCAAGAGAAAGAGCCGTAAAACACCACGGACTCCCCAATCTCCGTTTACTTCGCCAACGCAAAGGCTTGAGCCTTGGGCAACTTGCAGATATGACTGGCCTGCGCCGTGATACCATTGCTCACCTGGAAAACGGCAGCGAAGACCCTCAACCCTATCACCTGCGTCTGCTAGCACGCGTCTTAGACGTACCCCAATTGGAATTAGTCTCCTAGCCATCAGTTTTCCCTGACTTTTTGGCCCGCCATCGGGCCTCATATGTAGTTCTATCGAACAAGCTGCCTCGAAGTTCCAGGCAGCCTGCATATATGTACATCCGGTATCCCCAAAAACAATCAATCTCCCCTTGTCTTTTTCGCAATCCTGACTTATACTATAATTAATCGGCCAGTTAATTAATTATGATAGGATACAAAGAAATGGCACGGACGCCAAAAGTTGTGGAAGATCGCCGGGAGCAAATCATCGACGCGGCTATGCGAGCCTTTTCGCAAAAGGGCTTTACGCGAGCAACTAATAAAGACATTGCCCGTGAAGCCGGCATCACACCCGGCTTAATCTATCATTACTTTGAGAGTAAAGAGGCTTTACTCAAGGCCATCATTGAAAATCGTTCTCCCCTGAGGTTGGTAAGCTCTCTTCCGCCACAGGTGTTGACCATGCCACCAGAAGTGTTTCTCCGTTTTTTGCTTCCTCAGGTGCTGGCCATAGTAGAAGAAGATAGATTTGTGCAGGTTATGCGGGTGATTTTCCCGGAAGTGGTCCATGATCCCGGCATGTCAGCAATGGCTAGAGGCATTATTCAGCGCGTACTGGGATTTTTATCGGCTTATTTTGAATCTAAGATGGAGGCTGGTGAGTTACGCCGGATGGATCCAGCTTTAGCTGCGCAGATTTTACTTGGGAGTGTTGTCGCCATGATACTACGACGGCAGATTTTACGTGATTCCCTGGCGTTGCGCTATACCCACGAGGAAATAACCGGCGCAGTTATTGAAACAGTGCTCAAGGGCCTGCTGCCGCATGAATAACACTTTATGTGTTTATGTGTCAGTAATCATCGGCCAATAAGTTTGTGAGTAAAAAGAACAGGGAGGCAAGCCATGACAGAGACCAACCCTAAGATTCGTGAGGAAGGGGAAGTGCAGCAAAATGGGAATACTGAACCAGTCGTAGTAATCGAACAACTTGTCAAAAAATTTGGTAAACTCCGCGCGATCAATAATCTGACTATGACCGTCAACGCTGGAGAAACACATGGTCTGATAGGCCCCAATGGCTCTGGCAAGACTACCTTAATACGTATGGTTGTAGGACTATCGCGTCCAACCAATGGCACAATTTATATCATGAAAGAGAGAATGCCAAGTAGCAAAATCTCGCCACACCTGGGGTATATGCCACAACTCAGTGCTCTCTACCTCGACCTGACCGCCAGGGAGAATATGCGCTTTTTCTGCAATATATATGGCTTGCGAGGTCGGGAGCAAAGCCAACGCATCCAGGAAACGCTTGAACGGGTAGACTTGGCGGATAGAGCCAATGACGTCGTTGGTAAGTTCAGCGGCGGTATGAAACAGCGCCTTTCCCTCGCTTGCGCCCTGGTTCACAGGCCGCGCCTGTTATTCCTGGATGAACCGACTGTGGGGGTTGACCCCGAACTTCGGCGTACGTTCTGGGACTATTTCTCCCAGTTGAACCGCGAAGGGATTACCATTATTGTATCTACTCACCATCTCGATGAGGCCATTCGTTGTACTCGCCTGGGCCTCATGCGACAGGGCGTATTATTAGCGCAGGATGCTCCCCAGGAACTGCTGCTTCAATCAGGAAAAGACAACATGGAAGATGCCTTTCTATACTATGCCAGCCGCCAGGAGGAAATACAATGAATTTCTCTCGTATTTTGGCTCTCTCCAGCCGTATTGTCCAGCAAGTGTTCCGTGATAAACGCACGCTAGCTTTGATCTTTATCGTGCCAATATTCATTATGACCCTGCTCTACCTGGTTTTGACCAGTAATACAACCGTGTATACGCTTGCCATTGTGCGGCCAACTGGCGCGAAGAGCGAACAGGTCAACACGCTGATTGATAAGCTTCTGCCCGGCCAGGATAAGTTGAAAACAATCAATATCGCTGCCAACCAGGTAGACACAACACTTAAAAACGGTGATGCCCAGGCCGCGATCATCTTCCCTGCGGATTTTGCTCAAGAGGTTTTTACGGGCCAGAATCCAACCGTCAAGATGACTATGGAAGGCTCTGACCCGGTGGTTGCGAAAGCCATGAATGACGTGGCGAATGGTATAACCCACCAGCTTGGGGTGGCATTGGCGGCGTTAAGCGCGCAGCAGCAGGGACAGAATGGGCAAAGTGGGCAGGGACTGTTGCCAATCAATACTACACTGCCATTTGTAGTGAACTCCCCGGCATACCTGTATGGGGGTGCTGAATACACCTTTAATGACTCCCTGGCGCCCGTCTTTATAGGCATCTTTTCTTTCTTTTTCGTATTCCTACTCACCTCGGTGGCGTTCTTGCGAGAGCGTTCACAAGGGACCATTGAGCGGGTGATGGTCTCCCCCTTGACGCGTGCGGAGCTGGTAATAGGCTACATTGGCGGCTTTACGCTTTTTGCCCTTGTGCAATCGCTCGTAATCCTGCTCTTTGTCGTCTTTGCCCTGCGCGTCCACTATAGTGGCAACCTTGCCCTGGTTTTCCTGGTCTCGGTGCTGCTCACCGTCGGCAGCGTCAATCTTGGCATTTTCCTTTCGACCTTTGCGCAGAATGAGTTTCAAGTTATTCAATTTATACCCCTGGTCTTTGGCATCCAGGTTTTCTTATCGGGAGTATTCTGGCCTGTTGCGCAATTGCCAAACTTCTTGCAACCTATCTCTTACCTCTTGCCCCTGACTTACGCTAATACCGCCTTGCGTGATGTCATGCTGAAAAACTATGGTATCGGCGATATTGCGGGACAGTTGATCGCGCTATTGGTCTTTGCCCTTGCCATGGTAGTGTTAAGCTCTCTCACGATTCGTCGTCAGACGGCATAATTACAGTTGATCTTGGAGGGACACCAATGCAAAACGACCTTGATCTACAAAGAAGTCAACCGGAGCACGTGGAACAAATAACCTGTTGTATCGTCGGTAGTGGTCCTGCTGGCGCAGTTTTGGCCTTGCTCCTGGCGCGCAAAGGCATTCCTGTTCTCCTGCTTGAAGAGCACATGGACTTTGATCGCGACTTCCGCGGTGATACCATCCACCCATCAGTGTTGGAAATCATGGATCAACTGGGTCTGGCGGATCGTCTGCTCGAAATCGAACATACACAAGTGGATACATTACCTGTGCAGACCGCCGAAGGAACAGTCACAATCGGCGATTTCCACCGCCTGAAGACGCGGTTCCCTTATATTGCGTTGATTCCCCAGGTACACTTCCTTGAGTTTGTTACAAGTGAGGCTCAACGCTATCCAAACTTTCGATTAGTGATGGGGGCGCGTGTAGAAAAACTGATAATAGAGGATGGATACGTGCACGGTGTGCATTACCGTGGGAGAGATGGCTGGCACGAGGTGCGAGCCGTCCTCACGGTCGCTGCAGATGGCCGTTTTTCACGAGTGCGCAAATTGGCTGGATTTGAGCCGATCAAAACGGCCCCGCCTATGGATGTTCTCTGGTTCCGCTTGCCGCTTAAAGATGGCGATCCAAAGGAGTCAGGAGGTCGACTTGCCAGGGGTCACATACTTGTGATACTTAATCGTGCTGATTACTGGCAGGTTGGCTATGTCATTCCCAAAGGTGGTTATCAAAAGATCCATGCTGCCGGCCTGGAAGCGTTTTGCAAAGATCTGGCCGAGTTACTGCCTGAGTGGGCTGATCGCATGGCTGCATTACAGGAGTGGAAGCAAATCTCCGTACTTTCCGTAGAATCAAATCGCCTTCCTCGTTGGTATCGTCCCGGGCTTCTCCTGATTGGTGATGCGGCTCATGTGATGTCGCCAGTTGCGGGAGTTGGTATCAATTACGCCATTCAGGATGCTGTGGTGGCAGCAAATGTCCTCAGCAATAAGCTCAAACAGGGGCAGGTGCGAACGAGCGACCTGGCAGAAGTGCAACGGAGGCGTCAGCTGCCGACGAGAATTATCCAGGGCTTTCAGAATCTTATCCAGCAAATGATACTTGTCAATGTTCTCACATCCGATCAGACGTTGACCATTCCACCCTTTGTTCGTTTTATTTTGCGCCTGCCATTCGTGGGCACACTTCCCGCCAGGCTTATCGCCTTTGGCCCGTCGCGTGTCCGCCTGAAAGATAAGTAGGAAAATTGTTTACAATAAGGGCAGAAAATGCTGCTCTCAGACCTGCCAGATGATAATATCCTTGTCCGCCGAACCGGAGGCCAGTCCCTGTACCCCCCAGGAAACCGCCGTCACCGCGTCCCAATGCCCGCTGTAGATGGTTCTTGCGCTGCTATCTACATCCCAGATGCTAACATTCTTGTCAGTGCACCCGCTAGCCAGGCGCGCAACGCTCGTGGGTTCCCACGCAACACCTGTCACGGCGCCCTCGTGAGGCAGCAGATGTATTGTTTGCCCTGTTGCCACGTCCCAGACGCGAGCAGTCATGTCGCTGCTGCCTGAAGCTAGCTTTGTGCTGTCTGGTGACCAGGCTACAGTCAGTGCAGGTCCCGTGTGACCTGTAAGATACTGAATAACACTGTGAGGCGCTTTTCGCAAACTCACTAGAGCGATAGTGCCGTTTTCAAACGCTGCTGCAATAGAATTACCATCAGGCGAGGGCGCAATTGCTCGTACCATTGACTTGCTTTTCGGACCTGCGATGCGCCCTGTACTCAAGAAAAGCTCGTGTACACCATCGCCCAGTGTCCCGGCAAAGAGTTCTGAGCCATCCATTGTCCAGGTAATGGAGCTGACGACTTCTGGCAGGGAGAACTGCTGCCCGAATGTGCCCCGGCTGTCCCAGACCTGTACGGTTTTGTCTCTTCCCCCAGAGGCTAGTCGGGTACCATCGGGACTCCATGCCACGGATAGCACTGCTGCGCTATGTCCACGATAGGTTACGGTGTTTTGTTCATTGGCAACAAGCCAGAGGCGCGCGGTGTTATCTCGCGCGCCTGACAATAATTGCGTGCCATCCGGAGACCAGTTGACACTTGTGACACCGTTGCTATGACCTTTGAGAACGTGGAGCGCGTGCGCAGGAGTGTGGTAACGCTTATAGAAATACAAGCCTGCTCCACCAGCCCCCACAGCAGCTACACCTCCCACTATCCAACCCAGCGCGCTGCGCCGGCTCATCTTTTTCTGCGGTGGTTGCAACTCTGTATCCACTGGCGGTACCAGTGTGGTAGGACGCGCTGTGGATTGCGCCGGCGCTGATCCATTCTGTGGCATAGTGGGCGAAGGGTAAATAGTTGGAGCGTAAGCTGCGTCGTTTGCCCGGGCAGGCGCAGCGTCAGCTATTGTTGGTGTATTAAATGCTGCCAGGGACTGTAATTTCGTTTGCTGATCATGAGCATAATTCGCCACAGTTGTTTCGGTATTGCTGTTGGGTGGCAGGGATGCGGTGGATGTTCGGACACGCTGGTCACCTTCTTGCAATAATGTTGGTAAAGAGAGTTGTGGTGAGAAGCTGCGCGCCTTCTCATAACTTCCCTGGGCGAAATCCTCGGCGAATGCAGCAACGGATGGATATCGTCTAGCAGGATCTTTTGCCAGCGCGCGCGCGAGGACAGGCTCGATACCTGCGGGGAGCGTAGGGACGAATGTGCGTATAGGCGGAGGCTCAACAGCGATATGCTGGTGCATCAGTCGCATTGGTTCCCCTTCGAAAGGGGAATGTCCGCCAAGCAATTGGTAGACCATCACAGCCAACGAGTACTGGTCACTCTTTGGACTTGCAGCTCCTTCAAACTGTTCGGGTGCCATATATATTGGCGTCCCGAGTATAGTACTGGTGGCAGAATTGGCAGTGAAGAATTTCGCCAGGCCAAAATCTGAGAGCATGAGATGGACCGCCTTGCCTGCTTCGAAACGCAATAAAAAATTGGCCGGTTTAATGTCGCGGTGCACAATGCCACGTTCATGCGCGTATTGCAAGGCCGATGCCGCCTGGCGCAAATACTCTCCACCTTCTTCCAGGCTCAGAGGCCAGCTGGCGTTCAATCCAGCAGGGAGCGCCGGTGCTGAGACGAGCGACTGACCTGTCACCAACCCTGCTCTGCGTCTCAGCCAGTCCCACAGTGACCCTTCTGGACGATATTGCATTACCATGTATGCCCGCGCGCCGCTCTCTGTTTCTTCTTCTCCATAGCGATAAAGCGGCAGTATATGTAAATGATCCAGGCTGGCAACCGCTCGCGCTTCATGCTTAAAGCGCTCTAATGCGCGTATCGCACTGCTTGAATCCTGGTAATCGCTGGTGTCAGAGCGTACAATTTTAATAGCCACCTGCTGGCCAATAGTCATATCCTCGGCTAAATAGACCGTACCCATACCGCCGCTGCCCAAAAATTTTATCAGTGTATATCCACCAAGAGATGTACCTATGAGCGTATCCATTGCCTGGTTACCCTCCTACTGTCTATATACAGGTGCTTCTTCATCATAATCGAATAAAATAAGTGATGAAAGACCATTATTGATCATATTATTAAGAACGCCGCCGCATACTCCCCAAAAACATCATAGCATGGTGTATTGGGCCTGTCTATCCAAAATCGAACCACAGAGCAGCTCAAAACAAATCTTGAGAAACTTTTGAGAATTGACCCTGTACAATGTAATGACACTTGCCCCGCTAACGATGTGGGTAATCCATACACAACCGTAGGGGCCGATTTATCGCGCCCACCGCCGATTTATCGGCCCTCGGGAAATCTCCCTCATTTCCCCCCATCCCCTCATCAACGTGTTAAACCTTAATATTGCGCCCCCACACTCCTAACGAGGCATCGCGGCGGCAATGATAGCAACAAAAACGACAGCGAGCCCGCAAGCAAGCAGCACCGCCACGCCAACTGGAATGAGTACCACCGCCGAAGCCCTACCGCCACTCAGGCGATGGACGGCCATCAGCGCAAAGATGTTTAAGACGATTGAGTAAATGCTTATGGCCAGACCAAGAAAACCTCCCGCAAACGGGATCAACGCAAGAGCATACGTGACAATGCCAATTGGTACAGAGAAGAGCAGGGTGGTATAACTCTGGGGCAAGAATCTCCCTTGTCCGCCAAAGGCTTTGGCAAGCGCGTAGTAAATACCCTGCCCAATGAAGAAAAACAGGGGCACAAAAATAACGCTCCCAAATGAAATGCCAGCAGCAACAGAGCGAATTGCTGTAGTGTTGATGGAACTATAGCTGGTCGAAGTGAATGTAGGTGATATCAGGGTATTTAGGTAACCTAGTATTGCTGATATGATAGCAAGGGCAATAAGTTGTACCCACACAATGTCCCAGCTCGCTTTACCCATCTCTTCAGCAAAGGTCATTGGGCCTGGCTTCGTCAGTACTTTGAGGTATTGACTGGGCAGATTCCGGATGGCCTCGCCTAATGGCAATGGCGCTGATTGCGGTGGTGCGTAACCTGGTCCCCCCTGATAACTGGCCTCATAATATGGCGGGACAGCGTAAGGATTTTGCGCAGGCGGCCTGTATGGATTCTGCGGTGCCCCATAAGGATTTTGTGGAGGTGATGGGGGATTTTGAGGTGCCCCCCCTCCATAGGGATTCTGTGGTGGTGGTGAATAGGGAATCTGTGGCTCACCGTACGGATTTTCCGCCGAACCAAAGGACTCGTTTGTGGGTTGAGGTGTGTCTTGCGGTGGATTACCAGAAGATGGACCTTGTTCCTGGTTAGGGTCTGTAGCCATTACACGTTCTCCTTATTGTTAGTTTACTGACTCGTTACAGAACAGTAAGAACCCGATAATTCCATCATAGCACTTGGTGTTGTAGTATGGCGAAGCATAACATAACCTTCCCCATTATAATAGCTGAACGCAATAGCCGTATTTCACTCAAACGAAGCTGATTCTCCTTCTTCTTCCTGTTTAATAGCGATAGCCACTTTTCATGACGTATAATGACCACAGTAAATATCGTCTCGTTCTTGCTCTGTTGCAACATCGAAACAAAGGAGTTTCGGAACGTGCTAGCCAGCTCTATTGGAGAAGGCCATCGTGGGCGCAATACATCAGGCCCTACACATCTCACAGTGCTCCGTTCTGGCTGCTACATCTTCCTCAACTCCCGTACATTTCGGTTTCCAGTGACATCAAACTGTTGTGTTTGAAATTCATACCCACACCCACCGCGTAGGAACCCGATTATGCATATGAACAAATGAATCCGGCCAACCGTAGGGGCCGATTTATCGCGCCCACCGCCGCTTTATCGGCCCTCGGTGCATGTACCGATATCTGGATGAATTCGTCAATCTGCATTATCGCGTCCAAAGCAAAGGAGTTACAATGTCCGAACAGGATTTCATGCCCATTCAAAATTACGACTATCTAGAATTTTATGTTGGAAACGCGCGACAGGCAGCATACTACTTTACCAA
>JBGQJX010000153.1:0-8932 GCA_041499255.1 Ktedonobacteraceae bacterium
CGCGCAGCATTACGGCTCTGCGCGATATCACGCAAGAAGAGTTTGACCGTTATGGTAGGTATCTTCCTGAGCCATTGCGACGACGCGCGGGATATGTAATAGCCGAAAATGCGCGGGTCTTGCAGACCGCCGAACTGCTGGAAACGGGTTCTTTTGAGGAGATAGGGAAGCTGCTCTGGCTTTCTCATGCTGGTTTGCGCGACGAGTATGAAGTGAGTTGTTTCGAGCTGGATGTCCTGGTGACGATCGCTGAACAGGTTGAAGGCGTGCTGGGGGCGCGTATGTTAGGTGGGGGATTCGGTGGTTGTACGATTAACCTGGTGTATAGCGAGACTGTCGAGTCGCTGCGCCAGGCTGTTGAACGGGAATATCCTCGACGGAGCGGGAGACAGGCCAGTATCGATATATGCCGGGCCGCTGGCGGCCCTGGGAACGCATGGGCGAGGTGATCAGATGAAACTCTTTCTTTCCACGGATTTTGAGGGTACCAGTGGCATCGTGGCCTGGGAGCAGATCATTGAAGGCAATGCCGAATATGAACAGGGGCGCAAGCTGCTGACCGACGAGGTGAACGCGGTCATCACTGGCGCGTTAGATGCTGGGGCGACGGAATTTGTGGTCAATGATGCACACCACTATATGCGGAATCTGCATCCACAGGACTTGAATGGGAAGGCAACATTGATTACGGGCAAGCACAAACCGCTGTATATGATGGAGGGGCTTGACGCCAGCTTTGATGGTGTCTGTTTTGTCAGCTATCATAGGTCAATCGGCGCTGAACGGGCTATACTATCGCACACGTATAACCCAGGCGCGGTGTGGGAGGTGCGCATCAATGGTGAAGTGGTGGGGGAGTCGGGAATCAATGCGCTGGTGGCGGCTCATTATGGCGTGCCAATTATTTTTGTCAGTGGTGACGAAGCGACGGCCCAGGAGGCGCAGGTCGTAGCGCCGAACGCGGAGAAGGTGGTGGTCAAGCAATCACTGGGACGTTTCGCTGCTGCTCATATGCATCCGACGGTTGCCTGTGAACTGTTGCGCGAGGGGGCTGCTCGAGCTGTTCGCGATCTAAAGAAGATGCGTCCTCCTGAGTTTACGATGCCGGTGTCTCTCGAAATCACCTTTCTTGTTGCCGATATGGCGGAAATGGCGCTGTGGGTACGTGGAGTCGAACGAGTGGCGCCGCGTACTGTGAGGCTTATGAACGAGAGTTTGCTTGATCTTTACCGCATGTTCGTGACGGTTATTACGCTGACGAGGGCTCTGGTTGATCGTTAGCTTTTCTACTGCCTTTCTAGTAGTACTTGATTGGTTTCATTATTACCTGGCAGGCTGCGATCTATCGCCTGGATTTGCGCTGACGAGATACTACGATGGTTGTCTCAGCGATCTAATAGTTGCGATTAGTATAGAGGGTTCAGAAGCTTTGGCTGAGACAAAGCTTCTGAACCCTCTTCTTATGAGTGAGGCTTAGAGAAGATTACGCGTTGATATGATCTGAAGAGGGGTGAGTTTCTTCCTCGATGCTGATGTGATTGCCTTGAGACCTCTCAATATGATTGACCATCTCGGTTAGTACGCCCAGGCGCTGTTCGAGCGACTGCGCTTGCTGGTGTAGTGAGCGAATCTCGCCGGCCAATTCGTGGAACTGTCCATTGAGCGTAGAAGGGATGCTATCTCCTTCTAGAGTAGCAAGCGTTGTCTCGGTCGCTGCTGGTTGTCTGTTGGCAGTTTCTTCGAGGGGTCTAAGTTTGACCGTTGGATTTCTATCTGTGTGAAGGGCTGGAGCAGGCTCCTGGTTTCTACGGGCCGTCTCGGCTCTTTGTTCACTCAGGCTGAGCAGAACAGCGCCAAGAATGGCCAGTATACCAACAGCCAGCAGGCCGCCGATAATCAATAAATTCACTCTATGCTCCTTTCAAAGCGAGCCGGGGATAGCCATGGAATGGAGAGAACCGGTACTATCCCCTACTTACTACGCTAGTGAATGTGTATAGTTATTGAAACACTCATACCAGGTAGAATGTCTTTGCCTCCGTTCCCGTCAAGGGAAATTATAACAGGAATGCGTTGTCCAACCTTGGTAAAGTTGCTGCTAGTTGGGTCCTGGTTGGGCAATAGCGAGAACTGGCCAGCCGTTGCTTTGACGATTTGTTGTACATGACCGGTGAAACTTGTGTCGCTGTAAGCGTCGATATGTATGTCAACGCTTTGGCCAACCGCGATATTGCTGATGGCGCTCTCATCGACATAGGCGGTTACAGTAACCGAGTTGAGATCTGTTACCGTGGCAATGGGGAGACCTGGAGAGACAATCTGTCCTTGCACCGTAGGCACCTGCAAAATGGTACCGCTCATCGGGCTGGTGATGTTGGCTGTAGGCGCGGTGCCCACAGCACCATTTGCGCCTACGGTGGGCGCACCGGTAACAGAGCCAATTGTTTGGCCCTGGGTGACCACATCACCGAGTTTTATGCTGAGGGATGTCAGCGTACCTGCCATTGGAGCACTGACATTGATGATCTTAGACGTTATTTGAGCGTCATCGGTGCGGTAAAAGGTATAGTTGTCGTAAACCCAATAGGCGATGCCACCGCCGATAGCTGCAAGCGCAAGGAAAATCAGTACGGGAACCAGAATCAAACGACGCATGGTGATTATCTCCTTTATTCAAAGATCGATATTTTTCTGTAGGGACGCATATGATGTCTTACTACAGAGAATGGTTCGAAAAGTATATGGTTATTCGGCTATAGCAAACACGGGCGTTGAAGTTTCTTCTTCGACTGGTGTTCCGGTGGCTGGCGTTGTTTCGGGAATACCCTTCGGCTTGCGTGAACCACGTACAAACAGTACCGAGATGATAGCCAGGCCAATAACCACGACAGTGAGCGTAAAGGCATCCTGTATGGCAAGAACAAAACTTTGTCGCTGTACCAGCCGGTAAATCACCTGTAGAGCGGCAGACTGAGCAGCGTGAGTATCAGCGCCGCTCGCGACGAAGAGCGCCTGTAAGCGAGTGAACAACTGCCCAAGAGGCGAGCTGGCCGTCACCTGCTCGGCGAGATGGGCATAATGTAATTTGGTCTGTGACTGTACCAGGGTTGCCAGAACGGCGATGCCAAGCGAGCTTGAAATAGAACGCATGACAGTGTTCATAGACGAAGCCTGACCTAACTGGCGTGGTTTTACCTCTGAAAGTCCGAAGACAGTTAAGGGCTGAACGGTGAGGCCGAGGGCAAGTCCGCGCAAGACGAGCATGGACTGGAGCCACCAGAAAGGAGAATAAATCGTTATGGACGAGAGTTGCCAGGTAGCTACTGCAAGAATGAGCAGACCTGGTATCATGACTGCGCGTACCCCAATACGGTCTACCAGGCGGCCACCTATGATAACGCTCACCATCGAGGCCAGCGCCTGCGGGAGCAGGAGTAAGCCAGATTCAAAAGCGCTCTGCCCGCGCAGGCTTTGCAGGTAGATCGGAAAGAGGAATAATCCGCCGAACAGGCTAAAAACGACGAACAAGCCAGCGATAATGCTGGTGGTAAAGGGGCCATTGGCGAAAAGACGCAGGTCAAGCAGGGGTTGACCTCCACGATTGATGATAATAAACTCAACAGCAATAAAAATTGCCAGAGCAATCAATCCCGCGGCAAGGCAACCGATCACTATCGTAGAGCCCCAGCCATCTGTGCTGGCGGAAGAGAGGGCATAGAGAACCAAACCCAGACCGAGCGCCACGAAGATGAAGCCGAGGAAGTCAAAGGTGGTATTGGCCTGTGGTCGAGCCTCGTGTAAGAAAATGGTAGCGAGAATAAAAGCCAGGATACCGATGGGAACGTTGATGTAAAAGATCAACTGCCAGCCTGCGAACGTCACGAGGTAGCCACCCAGCGTCGGGCCAAGGGCGGGGGCCAGGAGCGCGGGGATACCAAAGAAGCCCATGGCGGCGCCGCGTTCCTGTGGCGGGAATTCGCGGAAGATCAGGGTAATGGACAATGGGAACAGCGCTGCTCCACCAATTCCTTGCAAAATGCGGAAGAAGATGAGAACAGGTAAACTCCATGCCAGGCCGCAAAGCGCAGAGCCAATAGTGAAGAGGACAAGAGAGATGAGGTAAAAGCGCTTGATCCCCAGCCTGTCAGAGAAAAACGCTGACGTTGGGGTGATAATACCCAGGGTCAAAATGTAGGCTGTGAGGACCCACTGGACGCTATGGATGTCAGCACCAAAGGCCGTTTGCAGCCTGGGGATCGCAATGTTGACAATGGTTTGATCAAGGATGCTCATGAATACCGCGATGACCACGACCATTGCGACGATCCATTTGTATTCGAGTCTTCTGCGTGGCTGTACAGCCTGTGCATTGACTTGCATGTGGAGAGACTCCTTTATAAAGCAATGGAAACACTTGAGTAAAGCGATCAGAGCACATCAATACGCGTGACTACGAGGAAACTGCTGGCTCGTCTGTATGTGATTGATCGCGTCGCGCCATGCCATACAATAGTAGGGAAACTAACTGGTCAATAACTTCATCTCGAGAGTAATTTGCGAAAGGCAAGAGGCTATTCAAGCCACGCCCGATGGCACGCACAGCAAAAAGCATGGCCAAGATTTGTACGAACAGGTTGGCATCGATATTTTGGCGGAGATAGCCATCATGCTGGCGTTTCTGGATATATTCTATGATGCTCTTGCGTCCCTTGACAATCTTCTCCGCGAGAATGTTGGCTGCCTGCGGATGTGTGTAAATCAGCAAAAAAGCCAGGCGAGCATAGTCACTTTGCATGGCAAATCCATCGTAAAAAGCGCCGGCTAGACGGCGTATAACTGTCTCATCATCGAGTGTAACGCCTTCCTGCAAATCCAGTTCAATCTGCTCAATAACCGGACGAAGCATAGAATGTGGGCCATAGTGCTGAATAATCGCTGAAAGCAAATCATCTTTGCTATGGAAGTGCCAGCACAATGCTCCACGCGTCACCCCGGCTTCTGTGGCTATATCTTCCAGGGTTGCGGCAGTGACGCCAGAGCGCGCGAAAATGCGTAAAGCTGCTTCAAGTATTGCCAGGCGAGTGTCAAGTGTTGGAGTTTGATCAAGTAGACCTCGATGCACTAACTCCGCTCGAAGTTCTTCTTTTCCTCCTGTAAAATGATAATAGAAGGCTGGTCGCGAGAGGTCGGCTGACTTGATAATCTCTTCAATGGTTATTTCATCGAAGGGACGTTTCTCAGTAAGCATTATTGCAGCCTGGACCAGGCGTTCTTTTGCTGTGCATTTCCCTTTAAGGGGGTGCTGTTCTGTCATCATTCTTTGCAATCGGATTTTTTGTACTATGCAGGAACAAAAACTATACAATACAGTAACTACGCCAAGTATAGTAAGAGTGAAGGAAAAAGTCAAGAGGGCATTGAGATATGTGGCAGCGTCTTTTTAAAAGCGTAAACAGTGGTCAGGTTTGACATAAAAGATACCTACGGTTGGGATAAGCTATACGTACTATAGAAAGTGAGGTTACTTGACGGAATATTGAGTATAGGATACGGTTGTACTATAAATTCTGAGTTTTTGTTGGGCGAATTTTGCAGACTTGGAGGATTTTCTACGCAATGCAATGTTCTTTTTGTGGTTCCACTTTAAAGGATGATGCCCGTTACTGCAATCAATGTGGAACCCTTGTTGCATCGCATCCTTTCAGTCCTAAGTCGTCTGCATTTGGCGCTTCCAATAAAGCAGGTGGGGCAATTCCTGAACAGATCTCAGAAAAACCTAATCGAGTTGCCCGGCGTTTGCAAGATGAGCCACCTTCGTGGATGAGCTTTTTGGAAAATGAGCTACGCAGCAAAGTACCATCTGGTGAATTAGAGTCGGAGCGTCGAGAGAGACCGACAACAGCAGATGCAAAAAATGAAACTTTAGCGGGAGGGATGAAGGATTTTGTAGATGATGTGCCGCAGCCTGATCACCCAGTGAAAGAACCGGTGCAGCATACGAATGCACAGGTACGAGAATTACGTGTGAAGGTCTGGGATCAAAAAGAGCCCGCGATACCGGCTGTCAAAGAGTTTAAGAGTGAAAATGAATTTGAAGATTTACCTACAGGACCACTTTTAGCCTGCTTACCAAACGGGTTTAATCAGCCACAGGCCACTCCTTCAACGCCAGAGAAGGTAGCACACGCTCGTTTTGACGAGGTGGAGTCTGTTGACACCATGCCACTGGCAACGCCGATGGGAAAGAAACCCATGGTTACACCCAAACCGGTGGACGAACCGATGCAGTCACAAGAAGAGCTTTCGCGTCAACAGTTCGCCTCCTCCAATCGCTCAAGTTACCCAGGTTTTTCGACGGCATCGTCGCTTGTACAAACGCCACCTTTACAGTCTATTGTATCCCCTGTCCCTGTCAAGAGCGCCAGGCGTCGCAAGAATCGCAAACCGTTGGTAATTATACTGGTGGCACTCTTATTCCTTGTGATACCTGGTGGATTGGGTGCCTGGATCATCCTGTATCAGCCATTTTCCATACCTGGAATTACGCAGCCGCAGAAGAGTTTTAGTAATAGCCAGCTTGGTTTCTCACTGCTCTATCCCAGTGGTTGGCAGTCACAGGTCGACGTGGGTAAAGAGACAGTACATTTTTATGATAGTAGTCAAACCGCCCAGGTGGATATTGTTGTGGGAGCCGCGCCAACTGGGGACACTGGTGCATATTTGCAACAAAAGGCTAACCAGCTTGGTCTGACCGGTACAAAAAACTCGTCAACGTCCTTTGGTGGAGCGACCTGGCAACAAACTCAGGGAAATATACTGATAAAGGGAGCGAGTTATACCGAGACTTTGTTAGCGACAATGCATAGGAATAGCGTCTATACTATTATGTTGATGGCACCCCAGACTACTTATGAGCAGGAAAATCAAATAGTATTCTCAAAAATGTATGCATCCTTTCAGTTTTTAGCATGATCTAACTGTTTACCTGTCTCCCTTGTTCATAAAAGCGTCCATTGTGGTATACTATGCGCGAATAAAAGATACTCAACAAACTACGCTCTCCAGGCTGGTATGTGTAGGGTAAAAATGATCCCTGAAGAGAAAGAAAGGAGGGCGCGGCAGAGATACTAGCTGCGCTTAGAAAATAGAGCCATGGACGACATTCGCTTTGAACGACATTTTCGCACTCCACACTCGGAGGGTTACTACATTATGCAAGGTAGTAGCTTACAGAGTAACAATCGACTGGGCACAGTCGATATTCATTTTACGACAACCGCGGTTCATGGAACGCTTATTTTAGAGCGGGAATTGGAAGAGGCAGACCTAACCAAACTAATTGAGCAGATTGATGAAGATCTTGTACTTTCCGCTGACATGCCACGCGATGATTTTCTCGTCAGTGTCTACGTTGGCAAAGACGTTGGCTTCTATAGCGATGAGTATTTTGCCGAGGAGAACGAAAACGAGACTAGCTTCGTAGAGGATGAAGAGGAATAGAAATGCTGGTCCTTTGCCCTTTCATTGCATTTTAGTCTTCTAGCAGACCGCGCCGCATAGCGTATTTGACGAGTTCGGCGCGGCTGTGGAGGTTGAGTTTGTCCATCACATGGGTGCGGTGGGTATCAACTGTTTTTGGACTGATTACCAGGCGCTCTGCAATCTGGTTATTGGTGTAGCCCTCAGCTACTAATTTTAAAATTTCTCTTTCTCGCTCGGTCAGGCTACTATAACTATCTTTTTCTTCACCGCTGCGCACGCGTTGCAGATAATCTCCAACCATAACGGATTGCGCGGTTGGTGAGAGATAAAATTGGCCACTGCGTATAACGTGTAGCGCTGTGATAAGCTCGGTATCTGCTGCTTCTTTGAGTATATAGCCAGAGGCGCCAGCGCGTAACGCCTGGAAGACATACTCTTCATTTTCGTGCATAGTGAGTACAAGTACCTTTATCTCTGGCAACAATTTTTTGATTTGTCGTGTTGCCTCGATGCCGTTCATATCAGGCATGGTGATATCCATGAGTATGATATCCGGCAGAAGGCGTTGTGCCTCTTGAATAGCCTGGCGACCATCTTGCGCTTCACCAACCACCTCCATGTCTGGCTGGGCGTTCAACATCATTTTTAGTCCTGCGCGTAAAATTGTATGGTCGTCAGCCAGTAAGATATGTATTTTCATAGATGAGAATGAATCCTTGTCTTTCGTAAGATTGGCGGTGTCTACGATATTATATGCTCAGGTTGGATGCTATTTTTATGCATTGGTTTTTCTAGCGGAGAAAGGGGTATACGAACCTCAATGGTCGTACCGTGCCCAATGGTAGAGTGAATATTTAGCGAACCATCGAGTAGAACCGCTCGCTCATTCATCCCGGCCAGCCCCAAACCGCGTTCCTGGTCGGGAGTTTTGAATAAAGAACCTACATTGAAACCTTTCCCATCATCTCTAATAGAGACGTTGACGGCATCTGCGTTCTCCTTCACCGTGACGATAACCTTGCGCGCATTGGCGTGGCGCGCGGTGTTTGTTAAAGATTCCTGGACAATCCTATAGAGGGCTGTTTCCACCTCAGGAGGTAATCGCTGTTTGAAGCTTTGCGCGAGGAACTCAACTTCAATGGAGCACTTCTGTTGATATTCTTTAATGTACCAGCGCAGCGCGGGAAGTAACCCCAGGTCGTCGAGGGCACTAGGACGCAGATCGATGCTCAAATTGCGGATGGCGCGCAAGGTCTGGTGTGCCAGTTTGCGCGTATCGGCGATGCGGTCGCGGGCTTCCTGCGTTGTTATCGATTCTTCAAGTATTGCCAAACTGATAAGTAACGAGGTGAGTACCTGACTGGTCTCATCATGAAGTTCGCGCGCGATGCGCTTGCGTTCTTGCTCCTGGGCGTTGATGATCTGGCTGGCCCGCAGTCGCGTCGCATCA
>JBGQJX010000154.1:0-8928 GCA_041499255.1 Ktedonobacteraceae bacterium
ACGCCACGAAGCCCTGCGCACCACCTTTCGGATGATGGAGGGACAACCGGTGCAGGTGATCGCCCCTACCCTGGCTATCCCGCTATCCCTGGTCGACCTGCGGGGCCTGCCCGAGGTGGAGCGAGAGGCCGAGGTGCTGCGGTTGGCGATAGAGCCCTTTGATTTAAATCAGGGGCCACTCATACGGGCCACTGTCCTGCAGTTGGGAGCCCAGGAGCATCTGCTCCTGCTGACCATGCACCACATCGTCTCCGATAGATGGTCCCTGGGTGTGTTCTTGCGTGAACTCGCCACCCTGTATGAGGCCTTCTCAAGCGAGCAGCCCTCACCTTTGCCGGAGTTGCCCATGCAGTACGCGGATTTTGCGGTCTGGCAGCGCGAGGTGCTGTCAGGGGATCTCCTCAGCGAG
The DNA here is from genome assembly GCA_041499255.1 of Ktedonobacteraceae bacterium. Classification (GTDB taxonomy): domain Bacteria; phylum Chloroflexota; class Ktedonobacteria; order Ktedonobacterales; family Ktedonobacteraceae; genus UBA11361. The sequence continues at coordinate 410 of JBGQJX010000154.1, forward strand.
CCCCTCGCCTACTGGCAGCAGCAGCTGGCTGCTAGTCCTGCGGGTTTGGATTTGCCCACCGACCGCCCGCGTTTGCCGGTTCCGACCTTGCGGGGCTCGACATATGGCCTGAGGCTGCCCAAGACACTGACCGATGCCTTGAAGGAGCTGAGCCGTCAGCAGGGAGTGACCCTGTACATGCTCCTGGTGGCGGCCTTTCAGACCTTGCTTTATCGCTACACCGGGCAGGAGGACGTGGTGATTGGGACCGCCACTGCGGGTCGCACGCGAGCGGAGGCCGAGGCTTTGATCGGCTTATTTGAAAATACGCTGGTGCTGCGCACCGACCTGTCGGGCAACCCCAGCTTTGGTGAGCTGCTGGGGCGGGTGCGCGAGGTGATCCTGGGGGCTCAGGGGCATGAGGACCTGCCCTTTGAGTACCTGGTCAAGGAATTGCACCCGACTCGCTCGTTGGGCCAGAATCCGCTCTTCCAGGTGCTGCTGCGACTTGCAACTGCGCAGCCCGCCTTGCCGTCGGGGTGGATGCTGGCGCAGATGAAGGTCGAGACGGGGACCTCTCAGTTCGACCTGACCCTCGACCTGGAAGACGGACCGGACGGGCTGAGCAGTCGCTTCGAATACAGCACCGACCTGTTTGATGAGGCGACCATTGCCCGGCTGACCGGGCACTGGCAGACCCTCTTAGAGGGGGTTGTCGCCGATCCGACGCGGCGCGTGGCTGACTTGCCCCTCTTGACGGAGAAGGAGCGCTACCAACTCCTGGTGGAGTGGAATGCCACCCAGGTCGAGTATCCGCAGGATCAGTGCCTCCATCAGCTCTTTGAGGCGCAGGTGAAGCGGACCCCTGAGGCGGTGGCGGTGGTCTTCGAGGGCGAGCACCTCACCTACCGGGAGCTGAACCGGCGGGCCAACCAGTTGGCACACTACCTGCAACAGCTGGGTGTGGGACCAGATGTACTGGTCGGCATCTGCGTCGAGCGGTCCTTGGACATGGTAGTAGGGTTACTGGGTATTCTCAAGGCAGGGGGAGCCTATGTGCCACTGGACCCTGCTTTCCCATCCGAACGTATCGTCTTCATGTTAGAGAACGCCCAGACACCTGTACTGGTCACCCAACAGCATTTGATATCTCAATTACCAAAACACGGAGCCAAGGTCGTACGCCTGGATACCGACAACTCGGCGCTGGCGCAACAGAGCGAGGCCAATTTACTCCCTACAGCCGTTTCCGCTAACCTGGCTTATGTCATTTACACCTCCGGCTCTACCGGGCGCCCCAAGGGTGTGCAGATTATCCACCGCGCTGTTGTCAACTTCCTGTTGTCCATGCGTGAGCAGCCGGGTCTAGGGGAAGAGGATACCCTATTAGCCATTACTACTCTCTCTTTCGACATCGCAGCCCTCGAACTCTTCTTGCCGCTGGTGGTAGGGGCACGCGTGGTCGTAGCGGGTCGTGATGTGGTCGCAGATGGGACGGCCTTGATGGAGATGCTGGCCCGTACACGCGCAACGGTGATGCAGGCGACCCCGGTCACCTGGCGTATGCTGCTGGCAGCAGGCTGGCAAGGCAAGCCTGATCTGAAGATCCTGTGCGGTGGGGAAGCCCTCCCGCTGGATTTGGCCCAGCAGTTGCTGCCGAAGGCTGCCTCGCTGTGGAATCTCTATGGACCAACGGAGACGACCATCTGGTCAAGCGTCTGCAAGATCGAGCCAGGTGAAGAAGTGATCTCTATCGGCCGCCCGATTGCCAACACGCAGATCTACCTGCTCGATGTACACTTGCAGCCGGTACCAATCAGCGTGCCGGGGGAACTCTTTATTGGAGGCGATGGCCTGGCTCGCGGCTATCTGAATCGCTCGGAGTTGACATCTGAGCGGTTTATCCCTCACCCGTTCAGTGACGAGCTGGATGCTCGTCTCTATAAGACAGGGGATCTCGCCCGGTACCGCGCAGACGGAACCATCGAGCACCTGGGCCGCCTCGACTTCCAGGTGAAGCTGCGCGGGTTCCGCATCGAACTGGGCGAGATCGAAGCGGTGCTCAGCGAGCACCCGGCGGTGCGCCAGGCGGTGGTGGTGGCTCGTGAGGATGTGCCCGGCGACAAGCGCCTGGTGGCGTACGTCGTACTCCATAAGGAGCAGAGTGCCACAGTTGATGACCTGAGAAGCCAGGTGAAGAAGCAAGTGCCAGCCTACATGGTGCCTTCTGTTTTTATGCTCTTGGACACCCTACCTTTGACCGCCAATGGCAAGATTGACCGCCGGGCCCTGCCCACACCCGAGCTGAGCAGGAGTACGGCAGAGGACAGCTATGTTGCTCCGGCGCTGCTTCTGCACCATCAACTCGTGCAAATCTGGGAAGAGCTGTTGGGTGTGCGGCCCATCGGGATTAAGGACGACTTTTTCGACTTAGGAGGGGACTCGTTACTGGCCGTGCGTCTGTTCGATCGTATTGCGCAGGTCTGCGGCAAGAAGCTGCCCCTCTCCACCCTCTTTACTGGTGCAACTATAGGACATCTGGCGACGGCGCTGCTGGGGGAAACAAAGACCGACTCGCGGGCTCCGCTCGTAGCGGTGCAGGCCGGTGGGTCCAGGCGGCCGTTCTTCTTTTTGCACGGACAATGGAGAGGTGGTGCACTCTACAGCCTGGAACTGGCACGCTATCTGGGCCCAGACCAGCCATTTTACCTGCTCGAACCGTATAAGTTTGATAGCCTGGCGGTCCCGCCCACATTTGAAGCTATAGCGGCGGCTCATATTGAATCGCTACGTAGTGTTCAACCAGAAGGGCCATACCTACTAGGAGGCTGGTGCAATGGAGGTCTTGTGGCCTATGAGATGGCCCGGCAACTTCGCGCGGAAGGCCAGGCGGTTGATCTGCTGGTATTGATGGATTCTGATGCTCCAGCTCCTAAGTATAAATGGGATCGTCGTATAATCGTCGGCCTTGGCAACCTGCTGCGACTTAGCCAGGAGAAGCAAGTAGATTGGTTCCTATCGTATAGATACTTGCGATTATCCTTTCATTACTGGCGATTGAATAAACTCAAACATATGAAAACTGCCAAACAAGATGAGCCTGGGCTCGAGCTAAGCACAGTGGACGATGTATCGCCGCAGCTTGATGCGGTTATCCCAAAAAGTGAAGTCCTTCGACAAGACTGGATAAGTATATATGACTGGGTGGCTGCGGGTTACATGCCTCACTCCTATCCCGGCAAGATCACGTTCTTTTGGACTGATGAAGAGCCTTTGCGCAGAAAAGGATGGCGTAAATTGATTGAAGATAAAGAGGTGGACATCCATATCATTCCTGGCAACCACATAACCAGTAGAACCGAACATCTCCCCGTTTTAGCTGAACATTTGCGTATATGCCTGAGCAAGGTGCAATCAACTTTGTTGAGCTAACAAGAGAGCACTGCTGGTTGACTGCTCCCTCTCTTGAGCCGGTATCACAGTCAACCTACATAATTTATAGTGATTGTTCGAGGTTCAGTAGGTACCTAACGGTCATATTATGAGGAGTAACATTATGAAAACATTGCCACACGTCGCTGCTTTGGCAGCGAAAGACACCATCTCTGCAAGAGAGCCTCTTAAAGTTAAAGTGTGCATGCATCTCACGGACGCAGCATACGATGATTACCGGGTGATGCGCGATGCCACTGCGCTCGTCGAGGCAGGATTCGAAGTCTCTATTGTAGATATTATAGATGAACGCGCACGACCAGTTGAGGAGAATATTGTTGGTGTCTGCATGAAGCATGTGCTCATGCCTAGCTTGTTCATCCCCACTCGCTTCAAGCCATGGTTTCTTGTCAAATCTGCACAGATGATTATACGCAGTGCGATTCGCCTGATCCACACCTCTGCTGATATCTATCACGCACATAATGTAAAAGCATTACCAGCGTGCTACATCGCAGCACGCTGGCGCCGTAAACCCCTCATCTTTGATTCTCCCGAAATTCCTCTTGATGACCCGAATATTACCCGCTGGCGCCGGTTGAGTGCGCTGGCGACACATGTCCTTGCTCGTATGCTGCCGCGCTGCGCAGCAGTTATTACAGCCTCTCCTCTCTACGCACAGGAGATTCGTAACCAATATCACTATCCCGAAGTGACACTGGTGCGCAATTTGCCTACTTATCGAGCGATTCCAAAGAGTGATCGGTTGCAACAATATCTTGGTCTCAGTCCAGATGTGCGCATCGCCCTTTATCAAGGCAATTTACAACCTAACCGTAGCCTCGATCAATTGGTTCATGCAGCGCCGTTCTTAGAGTCTAATGTTGTTATCGTTATGATGGGCAGAGCTATGGAAACAAATCGGGTTCAACTTGAAGACCTGATAGCCAGTAAGGGAGTTGCTGATCGTGTCAAAATCATTCCTCCCGCTCCCTATGAAGAACTGCTGGATTGGACAGCCTCGGCAGATATTGGCTTGACGATCTTTCAGCCAGGCTATACACGTAGTATCCGATATTGCCTGCCCAACAAACTCTTTGAATACCTGATGGCCGGGCTGCCTGTGCTCAGTTCTCAACTTGATGCCATTGCAGAAGTCATCAAGACCTATGGCGTCGGGCAGATTATTCCTTCGCTTGCCCCATCAGATATTGGTACAGCGATCAATGCTATGCTGGCAGATACGGCTGCTCTTGCTCGCATGCATAGGAATGCTTTGGAAGCTGCCCGGCAAGAGTTTCATTGGGAAAATGATAGCCAGAAACTTATTCAGCTTTATCATGCTGTTTTGGCCAGGTAAGGTTCCCTTTGGGCTTCGCTACCTTTACAATTTGTTTGATAGGTTACGCCTAGGAGCCACTGGCTTACCTGCTGAAGATAGTACGAACCTAGGTACACAGGAGAATTTGTATGGTGAAGAAAGTAGTCAGTACTGAAATGAAAACTGCACCCTTTTTTGATGCTTCAACAGCGCGAGAAACTACTACAGCACTATCGCCGATCAAGGTGTGCATGCATGTTCTGGGAACAGCATCTACCGATCCTCGAGTGATGCGCGAAGCTACCGCACTGATAGAAGTGGGTTACGCAGTCTCTATAGTCGACATTGAAGATAAAGCGAACCATCAGAGCGAAGAAGATATTCGTGGTGTCTGCATAAAACATGTCCTGGTACCTGGTTCATTTTTCTCTACACGCTTCGATAAATGGACCATCGTCAGAGTTGCACAATCGTTTGTTCGCACCACGCTGCGCTTGATTCAAACTCCGGCAGATATCTATCATGCCCACGAGGTATCAGCGTTACTACCGTGTTATATTGCAGCATGCTTACGCCGTAAGCCCATCATTTTTGATGCACATGAAATGCCTCTGTTTGAGCGACCTTTATCAGAATTGGGGCGAAGCAGACGATGGTTGCGCAAGCTGTTAGCAGTCCTTCTTGCTCATATAGTCCCACGGTGTGCGGGAATCATCACAGTTTCACCTCCAATCGTAGAGGAGCTTCGCAACCGCTACGGTGTTTCGGAAGTGGCTCTGATTCGCAATGTTCCTGAGTATCGAGCCGTTCAGAAAAGCGATCACTTGCGACAAGCTCTTGGCCTTAAGCCAGAGGTTCGTATTGCCCTCTACCAGGGCTATCTGCAGCCTAATCGGGGGCTCGATAGACTGATTTGTGCAGCAGCATTCCTTGCACCAGATACTGTGATCGTCATGATGGGCAAAAACCGCGGAACAACTCAGGCTCAGCTTGAAGCACTGATTGCCAGTGAAGGCGTTGCAGATCGCGTTAAAATTATTCCCTCTGTTCCTTATGCAGAACTCCTGGACTGGACTGCTTCTGCGGACATCGGGTTAAACGTTGCTTCGCCTGACTACTCACTGAATGTGCGGTATTTTTTGCCAAACAAGCTCTTTGAATATCTCATGGCTGGTCTGCCGGTTCTTACTTCGTCGCTTGAGGCTATGGTAGATGTTATTAACACGTATGATGTTGGGCAGGTGCTGCCCTCACTTGTGCCAGCAGGTATTGGTGAAGCAATTAATAAAATGCTGGCAGATCCCGCTGGTCTTGCGCGTAAGCGTAGCAACGCGCTTGAAGCTGCCAGGAAGGAATTTTACTGGGAAAAGGAAAGTTCAAGGCTCATTGATCTCTATCAAGGTATCTTTCATGCTGCTGTAGGAAGGATAAGCCACGATGGGTCCCCACTTCCAGCAGTTAGTGAATCGAACAGCAACGAGTCGTTGTAATGGAGTTTACGTGCAGATGCGCGTGTTAGTTCTTGCGGAGATAATTTCATGGTGGAATTTTCATTAGAAGGTTATAGCCAGCTGCTTTCAGCATTCAAAGACAGAGGCTACTCCTTTTGTGGGTTTGAGGAGATCGACTCTCGCCTGGCAGAAGAGCGTCCTTTCGTGGTAATCAGGCATGACATCGATATGAGCCTTCGCCCAGCTCTGGAGATTGCTCGTATAGAGTACGAACAAGGAGTACAGGCTACTTACTTTGTTCTGCTTCGGTCGCCATTCTACAATGTTTTGAGTCGCTCTAGTGCGGAGAGGATGTTACAGATACATGGCTATGGTCACCAGATCGCTACGCATATAGATCTTGCTTTTTACGATGACGACTGGGCCAATGCGCTCATGGAAGTTGAGATATTGTCGAAGTGTTATCCGTTTATAGACACCCAGCTAGTAAGTTTACATAGCTCTTACGATTTGCATCGCATGCCAATAGATGTATTCCAACAGTTGGATAACGTCTATGGATCAGCCGTTAGAGGAGATGTAGCCTATATCAGTGACTCAACGGGCAGATGGAGATATGGCCATCCTCTAGAATCGGAGGCATTCCACGCACGAAAGCCGATCCAACTTTTAACACATCCAATCTGGTGGGTTCAAGAGGGTGAAACGGCCGCCCAAAAATTAGAACTTTGGCTCTATTCCGACCATCTAAATAGCCGTGCAACTCTCAGAGAATTTCTGCCAAAGCTGTTTAGGCTCAATGAGCTGTAACAAAAGGGAGAGCATTTATGCACAATCGAGTACGGATATATGTTTCAGCTTGTTTCTATTACAGTGGGCTGGTGAACCTGATTCGCTGGTGGACACAACATTCGGGACCCCGCTTGATTATCCTCTATTATCATCAGGCATCCAGAGAAGACTTGCGCAGTCACTGGCTTTACCTGCGTCGTCATTATCGCATACTTTCTCTGGAAACGGCCCTGGAAGAACTCTCCATATCGCACAAAAAAGAAGTCCAGAGGAAGGATCAACGCTCACTCCTGGCGTTGACATTCGATGATGGGTATTACGATAACTACACGCATGCTTTTCCACTTGCATGTGAGTTGCAGATTCCCATTACCATCTTTCTCATTCCTGGGTATATGGGAAGCAGCAACGCTTTCTGGTGGGCAACTCGATTGATACGTCTTGCGCGAGTAGACCAGGTGACATTGGAAGGATGCACCTATCATCTGGATCAACAGGAGGAACGCAAAGCTCTGGCGCAAGTTATCGACGCCCGTTTCAGCTATGGTACCTCGTCTACCGAGCGGGAGGAGTTCCTGGCATCTCTTTATAAGATACTGGCAGTGCCATCTTCTGTAGTGCTTAAAGAGGAACCCGCTCCACTGCTCACGTGGACACAAGTGCGAGAGATGCAGGAGAGTGGGTGGGTCTCATTCGGTGCCCATACGGTACATCATCCTGATCTAGGAAATCTGGTTGATCCTGCCGAGGCACAGCGCGAAGTAGGAGAGTGCCGCACTGCGCTGGAGCAGCAGTTGGGACATCCAGTGCATATCTTTGCCTATCCCTTTGGACGCATTGGAGACAATGGGCTATGTGCTGTAAAGCTGGCTGGCTACGATTGGGCAGTCACTATTATACCTGGCGTCAATACTCGCCGAAGCGATCCCTATCTCCTTCGGCGCAGAAATATGGATAACAACAAACATTGGCTGGTAGTGGCTGCTGAAACAGCCGGTGTCTGGGGATTTTTCTCTCGTCTGAGGAGCGATGCCAGGCTTCTCATTCGCAAGTGCCTTTGTCTACCCTCTTGGAAGACCTGAGCATCTTGGACACCCATAATGTAACAAATAGATGTATAAACAAAAAAATATTGAGAATCTAATCATTTTGACTCTGTTGAGAGGTGATGACGGTTTGGGAAGCGGGTAAAGAAAGGATGATGCAATGTCTATAACAGTTTTCCACGACACGGCCGCGCGAGGAGACATACAAGTCTTCCCCATGTCTTTGGCCCAGGAAGGGCTCTGGTTTCTTGACCAGTTGGAGCCCGATCGCGCTACCTACATCCTCCCGGTTGCCATCCGCCTGAGAGGGCTGCTCGACGTGGAGGCGCTCGAACGGAGCCTCCACATGATTGTGCGACGCCACGAAGCCCTGCGCACCACCTTTCGGATGATGGAGGGACAACCGGTGCAGGTGATCGCCCCTACCCTGGCTATCCCGCTATCCCTGGTCGACCTGCGGGGCCTGCCCGAGGTGGAGCGAGAGGCCGAGGTGCTGCG
>JBGQJX010000155.1:0-8871 GCA_041499255.1 Ktedonobacteraceae bacterium
CAACTAAACTGGCAGCAAGTACCAGGAAGAGGTTGAAATAATGTAGTTGAGCGATGAAATCCGCCATATTGCACTCCGAGGCCGCTTTAACTGCGACGAATATATCAGACAGTTCTTATTTGTACATCAAAACCTGGAACACTTTATTGGTGCCAGGTTGATGACTCTTACTATAGCGCGTGTGGGGAATAAAGACAAGGGCGACAGAGGTTAAGAAAAATGGGCGCCTGCTCAGGCGCCCATTTTTCTTAACCTCTGTCGCCGTTATTACCTCATGCGGCCAGGTCAGCCGCGAGGTTTGCGGCGTTGAGAGTGCCCCAACCGGTCGCCATATCATAGCCCGTCGTAACGGGATAGGCACCGCCATTGAAGCCGATCTCGTCGTTGTTTGAAGGCAAGGTGGTATCACTGGGAGGTGTAATGTCGTGGAAGTCTCTGCTGTAGTGACTGCCACTGGCGATTTTGTAGAGGGCGGGATTGAGGAAACCGACCGGCCCTTTGCCCTGTTGTGCAGCCCTCTGGTTGGTCAAAGCCACCATCGCGGCCCACATGGGAGCGGCGGCTGACGTTCCACCAATGGTGAGCCAGCCTCCGGTTGTGCCACCAAGGCCACCGCTGCCATTGCATGATGAACCAGCCGTACAATAAATGGGGTAACCGGTGGCGGGATCAGCATCAAGGGAGACATCAGGGGTCTCGCGCATGCCATTGGAGTACTGGTTCTGCGTGCCAGGGCCTTTTTGCCAGGCAGGTTGTTTCCAGAACTGGCTGAGGCCGCCGCCGCCCGCTCCGCCGAATAAGCCGCCGTTCCAGACATGCTCAGATTGATAGCTGTTGTCGCTGTTCAGCGAGAGTGTGGTTCCTCCAACTGCTGTGACAAAGGGTTGTGCGGCGGGATCGTCCGCGTTTAGCGAGATATCGAAGCTCGAACCACCCAATTGGAAGCAGCTTGAACTACCGCTGTCGCCAGAGGCCACAAGAATGCTCTGACCCTGCGCAGCGGCCTCCTGGAAGTATTTATTCTCCTGCTGAACTTCCTGCTGTCCCATGTTTTTCTCGCAGTCGCCCCAACTGACGCTGATGACCGGTGTGCGATCGCTGACGATGCGCGCGAATTCATCGTTGTAGCCCTGGGTTGTGTTGGGGGCTTCGTAGACAATCATCTTAGCCAGTTTGGGAGCCATACTCAGGATGGCTTCCATATCCAATTCGACCTCGATGGCACCCGCGCCGGGTTGGCCGTTGAAGCCATCCAGTATGACATTTTTAATGGGCACGTTGCCGCCGCCAAAGCACTGTGTATATGTCTGAACATCGCTCAGAGAGTAGCCGTCAAGCTCAAAGACGCCGACGGTCTGTCCATTGCCCTGTAAGCCTGCACTGTGCAGGCCGTCATAGTTGTAGGCTTTGGAGAACTGATTGGGGATGTAGGCAACCTGGTTGCCGCCCAGTCCGCCGAAGATACCGCCACCACCACTGCCACCACCGCTCACGCCAGGACTGGGGCAATTGCCCCCAGCGTTGGGATTGTTGGCCAGGTTGTCATTCTGTGTGCTGATAGGAGGGTGATAGAATTGGTTTGCATTGTCAAGCCCGCCGATAAAGCTCACAATACCGGCGAGATACGCCGGAAGGGTGGGCACATTGGCGTTGGCAAAGAAATCGCGCCCGGTTGGAAGTTGATAGTCGTTGATGGTGACGCCGAAGGTTTGCTCCGCCAGCGATTGTGGCCCGCTGAAATCGATGACGAGATGGTTAGGATACGTCCGCGTAATAGTGAAACCCCGCTGCGTTAAGTAATTCTCCACTGTCTGCTGCTGTTCAGCGGTGGGACCGAAACGCCGGGCAAACTCGTCAACGGTGAGGAATTGATGATAATTCGGGGAAGACGGATCATAGAGATCATGGAGCAGCCAGTTCAGTTGATCCTGATTGCGCAGCGCAAAATTGGCACTCATCTGCAAGGTACGATTTGATTGATCGGTTCCTAACAGTTTGCTGATGTCGAGCAGAGGCGGAAGGTCACCAACATCGGTAGGGGTGAATTGCCTTGCTGCTGTGGCCGCATAGGCGTTGCGACCGGTCAGAAAGAGGCTGCTGAGAAGTAAAATACTGAGAAGACCGAGAGAGACAGCGAGTTTAGATCGCACTTTGACCTCCTTAATAGCAAAATAAAGGATAGTTCTGTCTTGTTGAAATAACGACATGAAGCGGATAAATTGCAGATTTTTGTGGTATACTGCTGAGGCAGGCGTAAAACCATTTGTTTCTCTATGAGGTGGCCTCATGGCCGATGTTGCGGTTCACATGGCAATCCGCTTATTTGGCTCACCTGAATCACGGATTGCAGGAATACACCTGGTTTTGCATAACCAGAAAGCGAAGGCGCTCCTCTACTACCTGGCGGCCACAGGGCGATCTCATACACGCGATCACCTTGCCACCCTGCTATGGAGTGAGTCTCCTGAAAGTAATGCACGCCACTCACTGCGCTCGAGTCTCTATCACATCCGTCAAGCCCTGCATACTCAAGGCGCCGATGAAGTGCTGGCCGGAGATTGTGACGTTGTCTACCTCAAATTGGATGACGATGCCTGTGACGTGACGTATTTCCGCCGGCTGTTGGCAAAGGGAGACGAGAGTGCTTTGGCCGAGGCTGTTACCTTGTACCAGGGCCCATTGCTGCAAGGCTTTTCGCTGATCGATGCGCCGCTGTTTGATGAATGGGTGCGCTGCGAGGAGATCCAATTACGCCAGGCCTATCTTATGACGCTCCATCGCCTGGTATCCTGGGCGGAAAACCGCCAGTCGTGGGAAGAGGCGATTGCCTATCTACAGCGCATAGTCCAGTTTGACCCGCTTTCTGAAGAAGTGCAGCAGAAGTTGATAGGGCTGTATGTGCGCAGTGGGGCATTTGGCCAGGCACGGCGGCAGTACCAGGTGTTTGAGACTGATTTGAAGCGGGAACTTGGTCTCATGCCGTCCCCGGAAACTCAAGCTCTTGTCTTCGCTGCACCCAAATCGTCGCTCAGCAGCACGACTCCTCAAGCGGGAACCAGGACACGTTATGTGGTCGCACAAGCTACTGCCCACTTTGAATTAGGTGAGCTCGCGCTGGTTGCCAACAACTATCAGGCCGCGGTCTCAGCGGCCAGGGCGGGCCTTGCAGTCGCGATACCTGCTGAGGGCACACAGCGCATGGCTCTCGTTGCGCGAGGGCACCGGCTACTCGGCGCGGCATTGGCAATGGAGGGCAGCGATCTTGCAGCTGCTGAAAACCATCTACAAGAGGCGGTCGCTGCCCATAGGCTGACCGACAACATGAGCGAACTCTGTGCGACCTTATTTGAACTTGGCAACGTGGCCGCGCAGCGCGGCGAACTCAAGCATGCCGTGGAATTATACGGTGAGGCTGCGCGAACTGCCGAGGCTGCGCATACACACTACTTTCTCGCCCTCGCTTATAACAATATGGCCTATCACAACCTTTTACTCGGTCAACTCGAAGATGCCCGGCGCGCGCTCGCCAGAGGTTTGAGCCTGGCCGAAACTCATGAGTTATTTGGCGCACATTTACACCTCTTCAGTACGCAGGGCGAAATGTATCTGTATCTTGGTGAATGGGTGGAGGCAGCTACATCATTCCAACAGGGTCTCTTGCTGGCAGAAGAATTGGGCAACCTTGAACGACAGGCAGGCTTCCGGGCCGGGCTGGCCCTGGTTGCGCGAGGTCAGCATAACGTTGAACGCGCAATCACCCTCTTTGAAGAAGCGCTTTCGCTTATCAGCGAAAAGGGTTACTGGCATCTACGAACACGCATTCAACTCTGGCTCGCTGAGACGTTTCTACGGATTGGACGTTTGAGCGAAGCAGAACCTTTTCTTGATGTAGCTTTAGCGACAGCACAGAAGCAAGGGCGTATGATATTACTCATGCGAGGCGAGCGCCTCCTGGCGCGACTGCTTGCTGCTCGTGGCGATTGGTCCGGTGCACTTACTCTCTTCACCAGAACGGTAGAGCAAGCGTCTGGCCTGGGTCTCTCTATGGAAGTTGCGCGGACACATGCAGCGTGGGGTGAAACGGCTCTGCTTTACGCGCCTGCTCCTCATAATGGACGCGAGCTTCTGATGAAGGCGCGCAAAGTATTCGCCGCTCATGATGCTCGTGCAGAGTTACATGCATTAATGGACGTGCTGAAGGAACGCGATAAATCGGGTCCCTTTGCCCGTGCGAAAATCGTACAGGTCCAGCATTTGCAGTGACGTTTTAATGACGCCTCCTCAGTATACTTAACTTGTTGCCCGCAAATGCGCCGAATACAAATAAGGTTGGCTGATGAACGAATTTCGCTATACGAGCTATGCCCAGGAGATAATCTTTGGGCCTAGTTCTCTTGCTCATTTGAGTGAGGCTGTTGAACGGTTTCACTGGCGGCGATTGATGCTCTGCTCAACTGGTACTTTACGTCGCGACGGCACTATTGCGCAGATTGAGGAAGTGTTAGATAATCGGTTAGTGGTAGTGTATGCTCATGTACAACCGCATGTTCCCGATTTTCAGGTTGATGAGGCCACAGCAATCGCCAGTGAAAACGAGGTTGACGCGGTGATTGGCCTGGGTGGGGGTAGCCCGATTGGTATGGCAAAAGCCATCAGTCTTGCCCTTGAAGAGAAACGCAGTGGGCGGCCTGCACGCGCGGCATTTCCAACCGACCAGCCTCTTGTACCTGTTGTTGCTATTCCCACCACCTATGCAGGGTCGGAGATGACTCCAACTTACGGTGTGACTCGCCACGAGAATGGAGCGACGCGAAAAATTACCGTCACCGATGTCAAGGTCACACCGAAACTGACCATTTACGATCCTGTACTTACGCTCAATCTCTCGCCAACAATGACCGCGTCGACTGGTATTAACGCCCTTGCTCATTGTATAGAGGCCTTGTATTCGATCACACGCAATCCGCTCTCCACGGCTGCTGCCATCAGCGGTGTCCATGCCATTACCTCCGCTCTCCCACGTTGCTACGCCGCTGGAGATGATCTGGAAGCACGGAGCGAGATGCTCATGGGAGCATACCTGGCGGGGACGGCCTTAGCCAGCGTTACGATGGCATTACACCACGGCCTGTGCCACGTGCTGGGTGGTACGGCTGGGGTGCCACATGGCATGGCTAATGCCATTATCTTGCCGCATGCTATGCGTTTCAACCTGGATGCAACCGCACATCAACTGGCGCCAGCCGCGGCTGCGATGGGGATTTCCCTTGAGGGCAAGAGCGTGGAAGCGGCGGTGGAAGAGGCTGTGCAGAGAATCTATGGACTGATCGGTAACATGAACTTACCGCAACATTTGCGCGATGTTGGCGTGCAGGAGGTCGATCTGCCTCAACTGGCGCAGATTGCTCTACAGAGTCGCGCGGTACAAAGCAATCCCAGACCGATCAGCAGCGCGGAAGAGATCGAGGCAGTGTTGCGGGCGGCGTGGTAATAGAAATATAGCGGCACCGCTGTGGGTGCCGGGTCCAGGTATGATCACTAAACATTGTTGTACACGTTTTAAGGAGGTTTACTATGGCAGTCAACTCAATGGATTATAGTGGCAAGGATACTGTAATCGATGTAATTCGTACTGAGCGCGCTACATTCTACAACATCATTGACGATCCGAAAAATTGGGATGTGCAGACCCGCTGTACCGACTGGGAAGTACGCGATATTGTTGGTCATATGATGGATGTGACCGAAGGCTATCTTTCTCGCTGGGAGCTCGCTCGCAAGGGCGAAGCGGCTGGCGCGCTTGGCCTGCCAGTGATGGGTGAGACGCTCAACAAGAATGCTCAAGCGTTTCGCAGCCTCCCGCGTGAAGAGGCTATTGCGCGTCTGAAAGGCGATTCTGATAAGATGCTGGCTATCTTTGATGCCTTGACGCCTGAAGAGTGGGGAGGCTTCATGGTCACTCATCCCTATATGGGACCGCTGCCAACGTTCTTTTATCCCGCTTTCCATGTAATGGATTACGGAGTCCATACATGGGATATGAAGTGGGGGCTTGGTGACAAACATGGGAAATTGGACGAACGCACGGCAGGCGTGCTTGTGCCGTATATGTTTGTGCTGATGCAGTACACAGTCGATGCGGAATCTGCAAAGGGCCTGGACATCGTATTCGGGATAAAGGTTGATGGCGAATGGGGCGGCCAGTGGCGTGTGACCGTAAAAGATGGCGCATACACGGCGACACCAGCCGATAATCTTGAAGGCGTACAGGCCACTTTCCACTTCAAAGATGCCTCTGATTTCGTGCTCACCACCTTCCAACGCTTCCCCGGTGGAGAGACCAGTGGAGATGCAAAGGTCATCGATCAGGTTCGGCATTTGTTCTTCAGGATATAGCTTTTATGAGGTAGAGCTGGCATGGCGCAACACTCAGAGATCGATGCGCAGCATATTGGCACCTTCTGGATGTTGAAATTTGATGGGCCATTGCCAGCTGGTCTCGTGCCCCGCATTCCAACAAATTTTATGCGTCTCGGGCCGGAGATGGCCCAGGAACTCGCGCAGGCGATGGAGTTGGACGATCCAGCAGTAATCCTGCAACGATTCGCTGCAGGGCGGCATTGTTATGCCGCCAGGATTGCTCATCAACTTGTCACATATGGTTGGGTGACATTTGATGAGGAAAGCATCGGTGAGTTAGGTCTGAGCATTCGTCTCGAAGCAGGTGATGCCTACATCTGGGATTGTGCCACGTTACCTGCATATCGCGGGCAACGTCTCTATCCGGCGTTGCTGACCTACATGTTGCATGAACTACACGCTCAGGGGGTGCAACGTGTTTGGATAGGCACAGATAGAGATAACGTGGCCTCGCAAATTGGTATAGCCGCCGCCGGTTTCCAACCTGTAGTAGATTTTTTGATCCTCAACACTACTTCGTCAGTGCGTAAAGTCCTGCTACGCGGGCGCACTGGCGTATCTATGCAGGACCTCGAAGATATCCATTATGCCCTTTTCGGCAATCGGGTTCATTGACGCTTTGGTGACGTTTATAGGCTATAATGTTGATGAAAACGATATTGTTTTGTGACGCTGGCTTCGGCACCAAAGGAGAAAATTTTCATGTCATCCTCGCTTTCTGTTCAAGGTATACACCACATCACCATAGTCTGTTCAAATGCACAACGAACGATAGATTTCTATACAAAGGTGCTTGGTCAGAGATTAATAAAGAAAACTGTCAACTTTGATGATCCTGGCAGCTACCATCTCTACTTTGGCAATGAACAGGGCCTTCCTGGCTCCGTCATTACCTTCTTTGAGTGGCCTGATGCTCCTAAAGGACATCCTGGCATTGGCGGGACACACCACTTCGCGCTCATCGTGAATGATTATAACGGCCTGTTACAGTGGAAACGGCGACTGGTGGATCTTGGCCTCTCGGTCGAAGGGCCGCTTGATCGCCATTACTTCAAGTCGATCTACTTCAAAGATCCCGATGGCACCATTCTCGAAATCGCGACACTCCAACCCGGTTGGACCATTGATGAAGCTCCTGACGCTCTTGGCGCTGAATATCGCGAACCACCGGCACAGATGATGATCAACAACCGCGAAGAGGCGCGTATCAAGGCTGAGACATGGCCTGAGCCGGTGCCAGAGATCACAAGCGCTATGGCGCTGAGCCAGGGGATGCACCATATTACAGCGATTGGCAGCAACATTCAGCGCACGCAGGCGTTCTTTGGCGACCTGCTTGGTATGCGACGTGTCAAGATGACCTCCAATTTTGACGATCCCAAGTCGGCGCACTGGTACTGGGGTGTTGGGGATGGGCGTCCTGGTACGCTGATTACCTACTTTGAGCGCGATCCACACAAGAGTCCACACATGCGTATGGGTGCAGGTCAAACCCACCATTTTGCTCTTGCCGTTGCCGACGAGGAGACGCAGCTTGCCTGGCGTGAGAAACTGCAAGAGGCTGGTTTGCGTGTCACACCTGTCATGGAACGAGTGTACTTCAAGAGTATCTATATGAATGATCCCGATGGTCACATTGTAGAATTGGCGACCGCCGGTCCGGGCTTTGCTATCGATGAGCCGCTGGGTGATCTTGGGCGGAACCTGAAGTTACCACCATGGTTGGAGGAGAGACGCACAGCAATTGAACAACATCTGAGTCCAGTTACTGCTCCACAATGGCAATCCCTGGGAGTCAGGTAATGCTGGAGGGCGCTCCTACAATGGACGAATAGAGTAGGGTTATGGGGAGAGAGAATGGCTAAAGTGATAGGCCCGCACCAGGGGCGGCCGCTGCTGATGGCTGGCGAGCCATTGGATAGAGCGATTGCTGCGATGGTTATGGTACATGGGCGTGGAGCAACTGCGGAAGACATCCTGGCGCTGACGGCAGAGTTGAAACAACACGGCTTCGCCTATCTCGCGCCGCAAGCCGCCCAGAATAGCTGGTATCCTAATAGCTTCCTCGCGCCCATTGCCAGTAATGAACCAGGGCTTTCATCTGGGCATGCCATCATTGCGTCCGTACTCGCCCAACTGGCTGAGGCGGGCATTCCGGCTGAACGCACAATACTCCTGGGGTTTTCACAGGGAGCATGTCTCTCGCTGGAGTTCGCTGCTCGCAATGCTCAACGTTACGGCGGCCTGGTGGGACTGAGTGGAGGCCTCATCGGGCCTGATGGTACGCCGCGAAATTATGCTGGTTTCCTGGGGGGGACGCCTGTCTTTCTCGGCTGCAGCGATGTAGATTTCCACATTCCGAAGGAGCGCGTAGAGGAATCTGCCGAGGTGTTACAGCACCTGGGCGGAAACGTTACGATGCGTCTCTATCCTCGCATGGGCCATACTATC
>JBGQJX010000156.1:0-8864 GCA_041499255.1 Ktedonobacteraceae bacterium
GAATAGCTGGTTGGGCAGCAAAGGCCATGGCTAGAGGAGTCGAACGGGAACCCGGACAGATGACGACGTTACGTACAGAGGCTCGTCGTAACTCATCCACAAAGGCGGAGACATAGACGTATGGCGGGTTTGCTAAGTTTACATTCGACACATTCATCACCCTTCATTACTGCCGCCCAAGCCACGCAGCATCACTTGAAATTTCAAACAAGACTCATCATACTCAGTCTGAGGATCAGAGTTGGAGACGAGGCCGCATCCCGCAAAGAGGGTAGCTTTCGCGCCATCGATCAGCCCGGAACGCAGTGCTACGGCGAACTCGCCATGACCGCTGGCGCCAATCCAGCCTAGCGGCCCAGCGTACCAGCCTCTATCAAGCTTTTCGGTGTCGCGGATCGCCGCAAGAGCATCCTGGCGAGGGAAGCCACCAACGGCAGGGGTGGGGTGCAGATCAGCCATCACGTCAAGAATGCATCGTCCAGGGATGAGGTCACCGGCAATGGGGGTCTCCAGGTGTTGTAAGTTCTTCAGCTTGAGTAGTTGCGGCGCAGCGGAGACGCGCACGTTTGTACAGTGATTCTGCAAGGCTTCGCGCACCATGGCCACGACGATGGCGTGCTCGTTGTTATTCTTCTCACTCTGTAGGAGTTCCGCGCCAAGCTGTGCATCTTCTGCCAGGGTTGCGCCGCGCCGCGCCGACCCGGCAAGGGCCATAGTGTGAATCTGCCCATCCTGGGCCTGGACGAGTCGCTCGGGAGTAGCGCCCACAAAGAAGCGCTCTGCGCGCTGTATGGCGAAGACGTATGCGGTTGGATAGCTCTCGCGCAGCCTCTGGAGTGTGAGACTGATGTCAAACGCCGACGCGGGATCATCCAGCGTGACCTGGATTCCGCGGGCGAGCACTACTTTCTCGAAAGCGCCGTGCTGAATGCTATCAACTATGTTGGCCACCATGTCCATCCACTCAGATGCGAGCTGCATTTCATGTTGAGAGAGCTGGCCAGATTTCAACGATACAGTCTGAGAAGGAGCCTGCTCTATCGCAGTTTGAAGCTGTCTCACGGCTGCTTTGATGTCCTGTGCTGTTTGCTCGATATTGTCAGACGCGTGGATCATGCTGTTGATGGTGAGTGTGACGTGATTAGATTTGTAGCTCATGAGGAAGCGGGGTAGAATGAGCAGCCCGCCGGGAAAGTCTGTCCAGAGTTGCGTACGCGGAGAGAGCGGATCGAAGGCGAAGCCACCGAAGAGAACAGGGCCGCTGCCTGGAGCAGGTTGTGTTGCCGGTGCGGATGTGATAACCGCGTCGTCCATCAGTGCTCGCCAGGCTGAGGCGGTAAAGCACGCGCTGCCCATTGTGGCGATGGTTGTCACAGCCCCTACACCTACTAGCGCAGTTTGCTCTACTGACTGCTCCCAGAAGAAGCACTCTCCCAGCGCAGCCTGCCTGGCACCGTTAAAGGCCTGGATCGTGTCGCACCACTCAAATGGCTGTGTGAAGCTGGCAAGGACTGTTCGTTGTTGTTGGGCAGCGCGCGCCGCTGCCGCGCGTAAGGTTTTGATCAGGAGTTCCCGGTTGTCTGAAATGGGCGGTTGCCCGGTAGCGGTTGACGTATGCGTTCTAGGTGTACTGGTTATTACTACTTTCATACTTTTTTTCTAGCTCGTATATTAGGAATGGGCCAATGATGGCCCAGGGTGAAGTCAGCAATGTTCTGTATATATTGTAGCGGAGATGGAGAAGGGGTGCCAAGGTGAATTGGGTATACAAAGGCGTATTTTCGTGTGCTTCCCCTTATATACAGCATCGGGTACATTGTGAGGAGCTTCAGAATAAAGGGAAGCGGGGGCAGAAGGCTATTCACAACTGACCAATCTCCAAAAACGGCTTCTGTCAGGATTTGCTGGGTTCTGTCCCAGTTGATTTGGGACAGTTTCCCGGCCAAATGGGGACGTGGGTCACCTGACGGTGGGATAGAGTATGGACTACTCTCTATGTAAGCGATGGCGCACAAAAAATGCTGTGTTTTGGCGTTCCGTCACATGAAAGAAGTATGGAAAATGCTTACAAGGAGTTCATGTATATGTTGTTTACTCGGATTTCGTATAAAATAAGCGCGAGTTCGACCGGTTCGCAGTCGAGGGTTACTGAATGGTTGGCTACGGCTGGCATCATTGGTCCTATTATGTTTGCGCTGCTGATTGCCCTCGTGGATGTACTGCAATACCGGTTCTTGATGGCTCGTGGATTCAATCCATTGACGACAAGCCCTGTCAGCATAAATGCTTTGGGGCCATATGGTTGGATACAGGGTGCCAACTTCGTGGTCTTCGGCCTGCTGGAGATCGCTTTCGCTTTTGGCCTTTACCGGTCAGTTAAAGGTGGAAGACTGGCAAAGATTACGAGCGTAGGTTTTGTCTTTGCTATTGGTGTGGCTATGGTGCTCTCTGTGTTCCCGACAGATAACTTCAATGCCGACCAGACCGGGTATCCCGTGATACAAAGCTGGCATGGCGCTATTCACAACTTCGCCTTCTATATGTTTGCGTTTTCCCAACTGCTGGCTATGCTGTTCATGTGGGGGCGCTTCAGGAAGGATGCGCGTTGGCGCGGCTTTGGTTGGTATTCTCTTATCGCGGGGGTGCTGACGCTGCCAGTCGGCCTGAGCCTACCGGCTACTGACTTCTCGTGGTTCTATGTCTGGTTTGTGCTGTTTCCGTTGATGTGGCTGGAATTGGTGGCGATCCGTTCCTGGTCTATTGACAGAGCGTCCGGCACGGATGATGAAATATAGGGTGAGGCGCTGCGTTCGCTATGGGGTGGAAGCAGGATTGGTGAGGGCCAGGATGGGGCCGATAAATCGGCGGTAATAGGCATCAACCTAAGAAAAGCCCATCAAATGCGCTAGGAGCGATGGCGCGACAGGAGGACAGCGCTGTCATGCTGAGCGGAGGGAAGCATCTGGAGGGCCGGCGGGAGAGACCCTTCGCTGCGGCTCAGAGCTTGCCCTGAACGCAGTGAATGGGGTGACCATGTGGAGCGGAGGGAAGCATCTCAAGGGCCATGGAGAGAGACCCTTCGCTGCGGCTCAGAGCTTGCCCTGAACGAAGTGAATGGGGTGACAAGGGAGCGCTGCCATGTGGAGCGGAGGGAAGCATCTTGAGGCCGATGGAATCCTGGACCTGTGTCTTAGGTTGATGCTTATTGGGGCCGATAAAGCGGCGGTGGGCGCGATAAATCGGCCCCTACGGCGGGTTCGTGCGTCCTTCGATGTGTTTCACTTTTCTTAGCAGGCGTGGAATAGTGGTACAATGGAGATCACAAGCTCGTTGGATGAGAAGATGGTTGATGATCCAGGCGACGGGAGAGTCAGGGATGAAGTATAAAGACAAGCCGGTGGAGAACAGCATTGCAATCAATCAACCGGGATACGTCGCGACGCGTATTGAGGGATACTGGCTTGTCTTTGCCAGGGCCGCGTGGCTTATGACTGCTCTGCTGGCGGTGGGGCTGTTCGTTGCAAGTATCCCGTCCTATTTTGCGTTTTTACAGACAATCTGCGCGACTGCAAGCTGCGCTGCTTCAAGTCAACTTACGCCGAAAAATGTGCAAGAATTGCAGCAGCCTGGCCTATCAGCTGGTTTTTATGCGGCTTATGTTGTCACGAGCACTTTCACCTGGTCCCTGATCTGGATCATAGTTGCCGCTGTTATCTTCTGGTACAAATCCAATGAGCGGATGGCGCTGCTGGTCGCGTTTTTCCTGGTCACGTTTGTTATTGCTTTCAATGGCGATATGCTGCTCACGCTCCCCCCAGACTTGCATTTCTTGATTCAATGCCTGAGGTATGGGGAGGTTGTCTCATTTGCTCTTGTTTTCTCACTTTTTCCCAATGGGCAGTTTGTGCCACGCTGGGTACGCTGGCTTGTCCTGGTGTGGATGGTGGGAGAAATTCCCGATACCTTCTTGCGGAACTCCTCATCGATCGTAAAAATTCTCAATCAGCTCTGGTATCCACCACTGTTTACAGTCTTTATCATAGGTTTCGTCATTATGCAGGCTTACCGCTATCGTTCCGTATCAAATGCGGTCGAGCGTCAACAAACAAAGTGGGCAGTTTTCGGGTTTGCCACCGCGCTCCTGTTATTTGCTGTCTATATATTGTTGGGCGTGATTTTACCGTCATCGATTTTGACCAATGTACTCGTCAACCTGGTGGCAAACACGATGCTCTATCTCTTTTTGCTCTTTATTCCTCTTTCTATTGGCGTATCGCTTTTCCGCTATCGGCTCTGGGATATTGATATTATTGTCAATCGGACGTTAGTGTATGGAACGCTCACCGCGTGTATTATCGTCATCAATGGGCTGATTGTCGGGATATTCAGCGCCCTGTTTCAACAACGGGCTAACTTTGTGGTTTCTCTACTGGCATCTGGTGTCACCATCGTCCTTTTCCAGCCGCTGCGGCTGCGCCTGCAATCGGCGGTCGACCGTTTAATGTATGGGGAGTGTGACAATCCTTATAAAGTGATTTCGCGTTTGGGCCAGCGTTTGGAAGCAGCCCTTGCTCCTGAGACAGTTTTACCGACTATTGTGGAAACGGTGGCCCAATCTCTCAAACTTCCGTATGCCGCGATTGTCTTAACAGAGGAGAAGGAGGCGAAAATGGTGGCGGTTTATGGGAAAGCGCAGGAAGAGGTGGTGCATCTGCCGCTCACCTACCAGGCGGAGCCAGTTGGGGAACTGCTGCTGGCGCCCCGCGCTCCAGGCGAGGCATTCACTCCTGCCGACAGCGCCTTGCTGACGGACCTGGCACGGCAAGCGGGAATCTCTGCCCATACTGTGCAACTGACGGCTGATTTGCAGCGGTTGACCGCTGAACTACAGCATTCACAAACTCAACTGGTTACGACCCGCGAAGAGGAGCGACGTCGTTTGCGGCGTGATTTGCACGATGGTCTTGGCTCTGTGCTGGCATCGCTGAATATGCAAACCGGGGCCATCCGCGCTCTGCTCACCAGCGATCCGCCCGCGGCTGATGTCCTGCTGCTTGAGCAACAACAGACGATCCGGTCCGCTATTGGAGACATACGCCGTCTCGTATATGAGTTGCGCCCTCCTTCGCTTGATGAACTCGGGCTGGTCGGGGCGCTTCGCGAGCGAGCCGCACAATACAATGCGCAGCGCGGCCTGGCTGGTGGACGAGATGGAGGAGAGGGTTTGCAAGGGTTGCGCGTCGATGTTTCAGCTTCCGATCTCCCATCGGCATTGCCAGCAGCTATTGAGGTCGCGGTCTATCGTATTGTCCAGGAAGCGCTGGCGAATGTAGCGCGCCATGCCCGGGCCCATAGTTGCCATATCGATCTAGTACAGGAGGATGGGCAATTGCAGGTGGAAATTACGGACGACGGTATTGGATTGCCGGCGTCGTATAGTCCAGGGATAGGATTGCGCTCAATGCGCGAACGAGCAAGGGAACTCGGCGGTAATTTCGAGGTGTTTTCACGTCCGGAGGGAGGGACGCTGGTGTGCGTTTGCCTGCCCATTGCGAAAGAAGAATGAACCAGGATAAAAGGAGCGCGGCCATGCCAAATTTGCGTGTGCTCATTGTCGATGACCATCCTCTGGTGCGCAGCGGTATGCGTACCTTGCTTTCGACGGCCCAGGATATAGAGGTTGTGGGCGAGGCAAGCAATGGGGAGGAGGCGGAAAGTCAAGCAACCAGCTTACAACCAGATGTGATTGTGATGGACTTACGCATGCCTGGCATCAGTGGAGTCGAGGCTACGCGCCGCATACTGCAAGTCAATCCCCATATTCGCATCCTGGTTCTGACTCTCTATGAAGATGATGATTCGGTGTTTGCCGCGCTGCGTGCTGGAGCACGTGGGTACGTGCTCAAAGACGCCAACGAGGTAGAGGTTCTACGGGCGATTCGTGCTGTGGGGGGTGGTGATGCCCTCTTCAGTGCCTCTGTTGCCCAGCGACTTCTCGATTCCTTTGCCATTCCTCACGCGGGTGCGAGCAATCTGCCTTTTCCCGATCTCACCGAGCGCGAACGTGAGATACTCACGTTGATTGCGCGAGGGTGTAGCAATACGGAGATCGCGCAATCCCTGGTGATTAGTTCGAAAACTGTGCGCAATTATATTTCTAACATTTTCAGCAAACTCCAGGTGAATGACCGCGCTCAGGCGATTGTCCGTGCCAGGGAAGCCGGGATGGGGTGATCACTGCACTGATGCACTGACACTCCCCGCCATAAATGACGGGGGTTCTTGGTTCATCGAAGGAGCTTGCCATATGAATACTACTACGCATACAGGAGAGGTTCCTTTTCCCCAAGCGTTCACGGGACCGGAGCCCCGTCCGTTTCCGAGTGCCCCCCGGTACGGTATGTTCCTGGACGCAAGCGATAGGCAATCCGACCGTGAGGTGGGAATGCGCCCTCCGAAGAGGTTCTACGCAGCCTATCACCACTGTGCATACGAACAATTTGAGACGCTAGTGCTTTTACCCGTGGGAACGATTTACCACGGAACCCAGCGAAACACTATTGAGTTGTCAGTGTGCAAAAGAACTAGAACAAGTCTACTACAAGAAGCGCGAAATGTCAAGCGAAATGGCTTGGGAAGGCAGGGCTTGTGAATTATTGCTGAGAGGGGCTTCACACAAGAGATAAGATAGCGGTATCAATCCAACTCTTATTTCCAGGAGAAGCCTCTCATGTATTGTATCGCACGCCAGAGTGTCCTTCCGCCCCTGAGCCGTGAGCAAGCCGAGTCCTTGCTGAGCGAAGCCAGCTTGCACAGTCTCGCCAACGTGTTCGAAGCGGTCCCCGATCCACGCGGAGCGCATGGCTTACGCTATGATCTGCCGTTCTTACTCACCTGTTTGATCGCCGCCTTGTTGTGCAACTGCGATGGGACTGAGGCGGTGGCGCAATGGTGCCGCGATCACGTGGACTTGCTACGGAACGTGTTTGGTTCCCGACAGTTTCTGACTCCCAGTGGGTCGCTGTATCGCTGGCTCTTGCCGCAGGTGGATGCCTGCGCTATCGAGCGGGTGCTGGGAAGATGGGTGCAAGCCACCACGGCGGCTGAGGCCTCCGAGCCGCTCGCGCTGGATGGCAAGACCGTGCGGGGAGCCAGAACGGGCGAGCAGTCCGCTCCCCATCTGCTTTCCTTCGTGACCCATCACAGCCAGGAAACGCTCTTCCAAGTGCGCGTGGAGGAGAAAACCAACGAGATTCCCGTCGCCAAGCAGGTGTTGCCGACGTTACCCATTCGGCAGCGGGTGTGTACCGCCGATGCCTTGCACACGCATGCCGCGTTTCTGCGCCTGATGCATGAGTTGGAAGCTGAGACCGTCTTGACCGTTAAAGGCAACCAGCCCACCCTCTACGCGGACCTGGCGACGTATTTTGCTGATCCGCAGGCCCGCTATCTGCAAGCCGAGACCATTGATCGTCGACGCGGACGCCTCGAGGTGCGCAGCATCAAGGTGAGTACCGAGATGAACGCCTATCTCGCTTCCATCTGGCCTTTTGTCGCGCAAGTCGCTCAACTCACCCGTAGCGTCACCAAAGCAGGCAAGACGACCAGCGAGGTCGTCTATCTCATCACCACCCTCGCTCCCTCCAAGGCCAGTCCAGAGGACTTGTTGGTACTCAATCGCGGGCATTGGAGCATTGAGAACGGCTCACATTATGTGCGCGATGTCACCTTCGGCGAAGACCGCTCTCGCTTGCGCACCGGCAACGCCCCGCAGATTCTGGCCGCCTTCCGCAATCTCGCCATCACTCTGATCCATCGCTTTGGCTCCTCTCACATCCGGCAGACTCGACGCCATTTCGCCTCCTGTCCCCAGCAAGCTCTGGTCTTGCTTGGCTTGTCGAAAGGAGGCCAGCAATAATTCACAAGCCCTGAGGGTAGAGGAGAGACAAGTTTTAGTCTTTAATACTGCTTTGGCCTCATTTAATTTTCTCGTTAGAGGATGTTCTCTGAGGCTCTTTGTCGTTTTTGCTGAATCGGATGATTTGTGACCAAATGAGTTTTCGTCAATACGACTTTATAGCGGATTCCACTTCAACCTATCTGTGACCATTGACCAAATCAGAAAGAGCGACGGAGAGCCTTCCCTAACAGCACACTTTGACAGTTTTTAATAGACTCTAAAGCCATTGGGGTCACTCTACCCTCTTCATTGACATTGGTTGACATCAGCAAACAAGAAAATAGGTATCAAACCGTTCAAATTCTGCTAGTGCTTGAGCCAGTATATGGGAGCAAACACCAGCGAACGATAGTAGACACGCCAAAAAGGCGGCAATACAATAAAAGGCCAGATAGTAAAAAAGACAATAAAATATTCTCCCCCTCGAAGGAAAAATTGAGGCTCAAAGGTGCAGAAAAAAGGTTGCTTAACATGCCGTAGACGGGCTTGTCCACCTCACCTATACAACAAAAACCCCGCCACTCCTGCCACACCCAAAATAATCAAAATATTCACCCTACGGCTCAAAGCTAACCCAAAGGCACCTACTCCTATCAACAGTCCCTTCCAATCTACTCCAGGCTGGTGCAAAATAGTCCAGACTACCGAGAGCAAGAGACCGACCACGGCAAGCGAGACACCATACATAGCGCCCTGCACCCATCTTTGATTTTCGATGCGAGTGTAACCGGCTGAGACTGCCAGCACCAGCAGCGCGGGTAGCGTAATAGCAATCAAGGCGAGCAATGCCCCCAGATAGCCATACGTCAGATAACCCAGGCTGATTACCCACAATCCATTAGGGCCAGGACTGATCTGGCCGATGACAATAGATTGCCCGAAGTAGGATTCTTTAGCCCAACCA
>JBGQJX010000157.1:0-8858 GCA_041499255.1 Ktedonobacteraceae bacterium
CTGAGAGTGTCCGTCTCATACCGAGGAACGGCAAAATGCTGTGTTGCAAAAACTTACGGGGGAACAGATTGGCGTGAAGCCTCACTTCCTATTGAAGATTAGACGTAAGTTTTGCGCTTTCGGTACATGAGTTTTGCGTTTTTCTCTGCCATTGGTCAGCAGGATTACCGATTTTGACTTGTCTGGGGGAGTTCAACGCCCAACTCAGATCGAGCCTGGCGCCAAGCTGCCATCATTTCTGGTTGGCGCATTGAAACCGATCGCGACAGGAGCGTATTCACGCGCCGAAGAGAAGGGTAGATACCCTGAGCATAAAGCATCGCGACGGCTTGACGAACTTCTTCACACCCCTGTGCAATTTGTTCTCCTTTTTGTTGTTTGCGGTGCATTCGCACACGCTGAGTAACAGATGCACATTCTTGAGGAAAGTGTCTGAGGAGATCAATCTCATTGCAGCCTAAATGGCGCGCCATTTGGGTGACTCCCAGAGGCTCTTCTTTTCTATCGAGAACCCGTTGAATAAATGCTCGGCATTGTTCTTGATTGATCTGTTTGTATGGCTGCCGGGACAAGCGTGGAGGATGATATGCCGTTTCGATATGAAGCATCTGTTTGAGGGAAGTAACCTGGTTTGTCAGAACCTCTTGTGGTGTTACTCCACACACGTAACACATGTACAACATTTTCTCAAGAGACGGTTGACCGACACCCTCTACCCATCGATAAAGCGCTCCGCTTTTGATTCCCATGAATTTGGCAAACGTTGAAAGAGCTCCCTGATTTTTCATTCCAGAAGCGAAATTGGGGAAAAACGTTGCCCATTGCACCAAACCCGACGAGAGACTCATGACACGGAGAGATTCCAGCGCGTCGATGACCCAGCGTTGCCACTCGAATATCTCCCCAGTCACCTCGGTTTCATCTGCTCTCTTCAGTTGAGTACCCAACCACAACCCGCATCGGGTACATTCGCCAAGTTTAGATTTAGAGGGAGCGATCACTGACTGATATTTGTGACACTGAGGGCAACGTTCGATCAAGCGCCTTTTGTGGCGTGGACATATGGTAACTACTTGCAGCATCCACAGCAGCGGTTGATAGAGCGAAGTTGCCTGTTCTCGCCACTCTGCGTAACAAGCATCACACCAGGCAGGAACGGTACGCAAATTTCCTGAAGAAGGCAGATCTCCGATCCAACTGCGCAAGGTTAGCAAGTGAAGGTCCGATCGCATGGTAAGTTGCTCAAGAAGCGTTGCCCCTTCCAATGCAAGGCTTCCCGTGCCGTTCAAACCGATTGCTCCTCCTTTCCCGCTAAAGGTGGATAACCAGTTCGGGGATGAGGAAAGCTTTGGTTTACTGTTGAGGAAAGGGAGCATTTCCTGCATGACGATGTCTCGTGGAGAAACCCCATGAGCCCAACCTAATCGGTTCAGATAGCCCGTCAAGCTTTCGCCCCAAATGGTTGCTGTATGACATGGGACAAGTCCATACAGTTTACTGCGTGGAGGCATATTGTGAAGCCGATCTCTGCATTGAAACATTGATGGCTGTAGAATCCTGATACGAATCTCTCGCTGTTCTCCTCTCTTCATCCCGCTGCTTGCTCCTCTTCAGCCAGATCTCCGCGTTCCTCGGCACCAATTTTCTGCCCCGTTGAATCGCGACCTGGAGCACGTTTGCCCGGCTTCCGGTTTCTTGACGAGGAAGATGCAGGTGGCTTCTCTTGCTCACCCTGACCAGGCTCGGCAGGAACGGGGGAACGCGAGGAAGGCTTGCGCAGCAGTGCAAGAAGTTGGGCATCAGCGTCTTCAGCTTCGACAAATTCGGCCTCACTTTCCAGGGCATTGCGCAGCGCAAGCTTTACCCGCACGTCAGAGGCAGCGGTTTGGCGTAAATGGTCAAGGGTGACCGTGCGTGCTCCTTCTTTCAGTGCGTAATTGAGAGCACGGTTGAGATGAAGTTTGAGCAGACCAATGCATCCGATGCTCCGTGCATACAAAAACTCCCAATGCTTCTGAGCCAGAAGTGGCTCTTCCTCAACTGGCAGTTGTCGCTGCAAGGCCCACAGGATACTTTTGAAGATCAGGCAGTCTTGTTCCTTTGTCATATCGTAGCGCGGAAAGTGAACATCAATGCTTCGTAAGGCCAGTTGTGGATTAATCTTGCGAAAGGGCCTCATTTCATATGTCCCCACCAGAATATGGCTCACGCCTGTGGTATTCTCAAAATTTTTGAGATGATTCAACTGGGCAACGAGGCGGCTCCCACGGGTGGCTTCTGCCAGATGATGGGCTTCATCTACGATGATTGCCAGGGGTTTGCGTTCCAGATAGGCCGCTTCCGTTGCTTCTCGCATCTGCCGTGCAAGGATAGGATGGGTTGGACTGTCTACAAAGGGATTGCCAAGTTGGCGAAGCACTGGCCGGTAGAAATCGATCCACTCGAACCGTCCCGATCCTGCTTCTGGAGCCGTAATGCTAGCAAAGGGAATGAAGTGCGGATCAGCTCGCATGCGGGCTGCTGCGTAGGTGAGCAATCGTTCTTCCAACAAACGGATGAGCGTCGTTTTCCCAACACGAGCTGGACCGATCACGAGCACCATCGTGCCCGGTCGGCGAGTCAGAACCTCTTCCCCCGGCGCACATATGGCGTCGAGAATGGCGTCAAGGGCTTCCAGGAGTCGTGGATGCGAAATTATGCAACGCTGCTCAAAATACTCCTGGCGTACCTCTGGAGGCTGCAACAGCAACGCTCGATCAAAGAACTCCGGTTCCTCTACCTGTTGTTCTTCCTCATCTGGAGAAGCTTCCCGTTGTTCTTCGGTCATGTGCGAATCCTCTTGAACACGAGAAGCTTTTCTGGCTTTTTCTCTGGTGGTGCTGGCAAAACTGCTGACTGGGCGGGCTCATTCGCAAAAGGAGGTGCGTCAGAGACGTTTCCTCCTTCAAGAACTTTCAGGGCTGCCCTGGTTTCTCGGTCGGTGCGCTGCTGGCGCAAGATACCCTCTTTCGCAGAGTTCTCGCGCCGAAAGTCAGCAAGTTGCTTCTGGGTGATTTCGATCTGCTCCTGGCCATATTGGAGGCGATTGTTCTGGCGCAGTTCCGAGGCGAGGAGTTGGAGTTCCCGCTCCGAGCAGCCCGCAAATTCGTCGTAGGGCGTAAAGCACTGCCGCCAGACCCCATCAATGTAGACAAAGCCGACACTCACGTCAAAAGGGTCGAATCGCACCTGGACCTGGGTATTTTCGACCGTTGCGTCACGCATGGCCTCGCACCAGTAGTCAAGATGATTCATCCGGACCCCCATGCCAGGGACAACCTTCGCCGTGCCTTTTCGCGTTGTCGGAAGTGTTGCCATGTGGAAAGCTTCGTCGTAGGAAATCTCTCGGTGCGAGCGCTGCCCGTCACGCTCCATGGAAAGGGCATATGCCTGACGTGGCGTCATGCCCAGTGCCGGATGACGAATGGTTTCGTACTCTTCATCGGCCCATTGCTGGACTCGTTCGGCCAAAGAGGGAAGCGTCCACACAGCAAGCCTCTGCGGATCAGTCGCGCGTGTATTCAGTCGCGGTTGTTGCGTGGCCTGTGTGTTTCCCAGCAGATGATACAGAAATTCACTCTGCATGGAACCAAACAAGCGCTCCTGGGGCGCTCCAAAGCGCGGTTCAGCAGCCGGACGCTGATGCTTGCGCACCTGGTAGAGGGCCAACAACTGCTCAAAGTACACGCTGGCAAACTCCGGGCCACCATCAACCGTGAGAGCTGTCGGTAAGCGCCCGTAGCGCTGAACACAGAGGCGGAGTGCCATCATGCAGGAGCGGTACGAGGGTGGGTCAAAGGTCAGGTAGTAGGACGCAATACGCCTGGGATGCGAGAGAATGAGCAACGTCAACCAGCATTTGCCCAATGGTTCGCCAGTACGGGAATCGCACAGGACCAGATTTAACTCGGTATGGTCCAGATGGCCCATGGCCCAACAGTAGCTCCCATGCCGACTGATGGTCCTCTCCTGTTCACGAACAAAGTCTTTGAAGGGATACGCAGCACGGGAGCCTTCGCGTATCACGGCTTGGTCATATGCCCCAAGATGCCGTTTCGCTTCTAAGTAAAACGTCTTTTGACCGACGGCTTTCAGATGCCGCTCGTCAGAACATTTCAAGTATTCACCGTAGGCACCTCGCTTGGGGCGGCGTGTCGTGGTATCGTAGTGGGTTTCCAGCACTTGGTGGATGAGCGCGATTACCTCGGCGTCAATTTTTCTGGTTCCCCCGCAGTTGCGGTAATGGGGAAGCAGACCGAGAAAGCCACTGCCATAGCGCGTTTCTCCGATCCGATACAATTGCTGCCAGTATTGCCTGGTGCGAGCCGGGATAGCTGCTCGGCGGGCAGCCGTTTGGGCTTGTTCGTCATCATCATACTGATCGGGATTGATCACTCGGTTGCGGAAAAGGGCCGTAGCAAGATCAGTATCACTGGCTTGTTCGAGCACTGCCCGACCTTCTTCGGTAAAATTGGCAGGCGTAACTGGCAGGGAAGATGCGCCTGCTGCTTCGTTCTCATGCTCCTGAGAGGGCGAGAAGGTACGTGCTGCTTGCCGATGAAGAAACACCGGGGTGCGCCAGGGTTCGCAAAGTCGGTAGGTAGCCACATCAACGTACAGATCGTGCCTGGCGATAGCAATGTTGATCAGGTCGGCAGGGACCCTCGTTTGAGCACGCAGGTCTGAAAGCAAGATGCCTGGATGGTCTTTCACGACCTGCGTGAGTATCGCTAAAGCAACCTCTGGAACAACCAGGCGTTCGAGATCCTGGTAGTAGTCCTCCAGGAAAAGAGCGTTGTCCTGTGCTGCCCAGTTAACCTGATCGGAGGCCCATACACGGTAGGCCAGTCCGTATTTTGCTGCATATGCCTCACCAGGAGGACATCGCCAGACACCTTGCTCATCGAGACGATAGCGGTTCGGACGTGCCTCTGCTTGTTTCACCAATTCCTGGGAGGTCTTGCACTCTACCCATTCCGCTCCGCTCGCCCGAAACAGAAAGTAGTCGGGCGTATGCATGGGTCGTTGCATACGCCCCCGACGATCTTCGTATTCCAACGGAATGGATGGGGGCTGATCCCAAACCTCCAGCACGTCATCGTCATGCTCAGCTTGCAACAGAAAGGCAAATTCGACCTTGGCACTTTCTGCCTTGATGATGCACTGCATCTTTTTGGAAGGATACCAAACTGGCATATTGCCACGTCGGGCACCAGGAGTGCGGCTAGGAGGCGAGTTACGAATATGAATCAGGAGGTCTCGGGTCGAACGCTCATAGCCCAGCCGACGAAAGTACGCCGGGAGTGCGACGCCATCGAGAGGCTTTGCCATGGTCTCTTTCTACCTCACACGCATCGAAAATGACAATTCCGCTGCCAAAAGCATACCATAGTCGGTTTGTAAATCCCAATATTCTCATTTGGAGGTGGTACTTATGGCGCAAAACTCATGTACCGAAAGCGCAAAACTTACGTCTAATCTTCACCCTTGTTATTGGGGCTTCACGTTGTAAAGTGTATCGGCTGGCCTAATAGGCCGTTCTGGCGCGCACGTTTTCCTGTTCCATGCTATACTGGGCAAAACCCTTGAGAGGAGAGGACATGACTGAGCAGACAACCCCACAGTGGCAGCCGATTGAGCGGCTCGCCTTGCTTGCCTCCCACATCGACGGGATGCTGGAGTCGGCCAGCGAGCAGTATGAGACGTTGCAGGAAGCCAGGCCCAAACCCTACGTCCTTGATAATTACACGGTCGGGCGCGTAATCGACGTCTTTACCGTCCAGCAGGGCGATCTGTGGCTCTTCGATGAGCAGCTGCGCCGCTGGGAAAGTGGGAAACTCACGATCACGCAGCGCAGGGAAGTGGAACGCCTGGCTGGCCAGATGCTCCAGCTGCACGAGGTGATTACGGCCATGCTGCGCCTGGCGGACGAGTTGCAAGAGGGGACCATTGAAAAGCAGTTGGCGAAGAGCGACGTTGAACTCGGGATCGAGGCGCTGCTGAGAAGCTGGCCCCGCGAGTCGTAACCCCCTGCGGAGCGCGCACCATGCCTTGACGGTCGGGCTTGTTGGCGTTAAAATAGCATCTGAAAATATCCATTATCTACTACATACTGGCACAGCAGTTATTGGCACTGCAATAGTGATTATTGATGTAGTTAGGGGGAACTTACCACATGCAATATCCACAATGGGGACAACCAAGCTTTCCACCTTCGCCGCCATATCCACCAAATAGACCGCCAGCTAAGCTTTTACTGCATCAGCGATTCTGGCACTGGTTTCGCCATCTCTCCAGGAGGATGCAAATCGTTGGTTGCGCAGTACTCATTCTCGGCTGCTCGCTATGCGTCGGTATCTCAGCGGCGGCCAGCAGCACACCGCTGGCCAACATTGCAGCGACACCGACAAGCACTGCTCTTGCGACTCAGGGTATCGCGCAGATTGCGACCACTGTACCTACCTTCGTACCCACGCCGACCCCAACATCAACGCCAACCGCGACCCCAACACCACGACCAAAACCGACACCTACTCCCAAGCCAAAACCAACGCCAACACCCTGTGCAAGTCCGTGCAATCCCTGGGGCTACAATTTTGTGCCTGGATCACTGATTTATAATCCTCCAGCGAGCTTCTGTTCATATTTCGCCTGCATCCCAAACTTCTATAATGGTCGTGGTTTCGTCAACGAATGCCATGATGGGATGTATAGCAAATCCGGTGGTATCCGGGGTGACTGTAGCTATCATGGTGGTGAGTGGCGACCGTTGTATGCTCATTAGCTGTAAATATTAGAAAAAACGGGAGTCAGCCTTTCGACTGACCCCGCTCTTGTTTTGGCCCCTATTGGCCAATAGGCCCCAAGGAAAAGACAATCTTTTGAGCCTTTTTGCACCCAAACCGCTTCCAGAGCCGTGCGCAATATGCTTCTCGATAGGAAACCATACGCCTTTGGAAAAGCAGCCTCCAAAGGCACAAGACAAAGCTAGTCTTTTACCAGCTTTGTCTCACTCTTACCAGTCTGCTCCCGAACAGTACCAATATGAGTATCACCGCGCCCCGGAACAACTTCTTTGCCGTATTGTTTACGAACTGTTTTCAATTCTTTGTCCGAACGCACCGCTCGTAAACGCCCATTTTCGTTGCGCGACCGACCGCCACGCATACCACTATTCTTTCCCATTAAATGACAACTCCTTAAAAAAAATGTTTACATATCACTTCAGATGTGTAAACGCACAACATTCCTATATAGAGTTCTTAAACAGGGGACAAAAAGCGGCAATATGTCAGATAAGTTGCCTATAAACTGCTTCTTCACTCTGTGTTCCATCCCCTTAAACCACTTTTCTGTTCTATGGTACCACAGATCCCATGAGGCATAACTCGCGCCTTATAGAAAACGCCACATGTTCGCTGTGTGTAGGGGCAGGCCTGCGACGATCTACATGATTGAGCGTCAAAAAGACCAGCCCGTCAGCTCCTCATTGATATGTTTGCTGTTATGCAGTGGCAAGCACCCCCCATCTAGGGAAACCCTTTGAGCACGAGCCCTGTATGGTACAATAGGATGAGAGTGGTCAATCCACCGACCAGGAGACGAGCAAGGAGCAAAGACAGCATGGCAGCCGACAGATCACAGGTGAGCGACGGCATCTACATGACCGTCGAGCAATACCTCGCGCTGGATGAGGCGACCGACGCCAAGTATGAGTACGAGAATGGCTACGTGTTCATGGTGCGCCCGCCATCCTCCGCCTATGACGATAATGCCATCCTTGACATGGCCGGTGGGAGTGTGGCCCATGCGGACATCTGCGCGCAACTCACCTATCTGCTCGTTGGGGCGCTGCGGGGCAAGCCGTGCCGGGCCTACACCAGTGACGCGCGCATGAAGCTGGCCGAGCGCCAGTATTACTACCCCGATATCACCGTGGCCTGCGGGCCACAAAGCGGGTCCATGTTGCAGAATCCCACCGTGGTGATTGAAGTGCTCTCCCCAGCCACCGCGAAGCGCGACCGCGGCGCCAAGTTCAAGACGTATCAGACGCTGCCGAGCGTGCAGGAATATATGCTCGTGAGCAGCGAATACCTGTCCATTGAGGTTCACCGGCGCGAGGGCAACTTCTGGCGACAGTATCACTATCGCATGGGCGACCTGGTCGAACTCACCAGCATCGGCGTCACTTTCCCCTTTGACGAGGTGTATGACCAGATTGTGTTGTAGTCGCTCAGCTGCCCCGGATCTCCTTGCTGGTTGACAAAGTGCGCCCCATCGATTACCTTGTAGGCGGGGTAATGTCGCCTAACCCCCATTAGAAGACATTCAAAACGGCAGTTTTAGCACTCGTCAATGGAAGAAAGATAGCGCAGTGAACCATCAAAAAATATGGACATTTCTTTCTTATGACAAGGAAGATGAGTACTTGGTCAAGCAATTCCTCACTCATCTTGCGCCACTCGAACGTCATCATGCCATTGAGGTCTTGCATCAAGGGAAAATCCACCCAGGAGAACCGAGGCAAGAGGTGATATGTGAGATGCTAGCAAAGGCCCAACTTATTCTTCTGTTTGTGACACCTAATTTCATCGAATCTGCTTCCTGTTATGAGCAAGAGATGCACCAGGCCCTCGAGCGGCATAATGCAGGAGAGGCTTATGTGATCCCCATTCTTGTACGTCCGATCGCGCATTGGACGGATACACCTTTCGGGAGCCTCCAGATTCTGCCCAGGAACGGAAAGCCAATCACGTCCTGGCCTCAACTCCGCCGGGACGAAGCATGGGTACATGTAGTCGAAGAAATCACCGATTCCC